>NZ_CP104883.1:510000-607500 GCF_025449335.1 Bartonella sp. HY328 | reverse complement strand
TGCTGCAGCTTTTACTATTTTTCCTCTTTCCAAAAACAGCATTGTATCACCACTAATTGGACTTGTTGCAACCTTTGCACCAACAATAGGTCCAACAGTAGGCGGCTATATTTGTCACGCATTTTCATGGCATTGGCTATTTCTGGTAAATCTTATCCCAGGTATTATTGTTATTATTGTTGCTTGGCGTTTTATTAATTTTGACAAAGGTGACCCTTCGCTTCTTAAAAAATTTGATTGGTTTGCACTTATATTCATGGCTGTCTTTTTGGGTGGTACCGAATATTATTTGGAAGAAGGGCCGCGTAAAGACTGGTTAGAGAGTTCAACAATCAAAACAATTATTATTATTTCAACCATTGCTGGAATTCTTTTCTTTTGGCGAACCTTTACCAGTAAAAACCGAATAATTGATTTTGATGCCTTTAAGAATCGCAATTTTGCATTAGGCTCATTATTTTCGTTTGTCATGGGGATAGGACTTTACGGGCTGACCTACCTCTATCCTCTTTATTTAAGTGAAATTCGTGGCCATGATACTTTAATGATTGGGCAAACCATGTTTGTATCCGGTCTTACAATGTTCTTAGCCGCACCTCTTGCTGGTTACCTTTCAACAAAAATAGATTTGCGTCTTATGATGCTGATAGGCTTTGGTGGCTTTGCCCTTGGCACATGGATTGTAACTGGGCTTACCGCCGATTGGGATTTTTGGCAAATATTTTGGCCACAAGTATTGCGTGGTTCATCACTGATTTTTTGTATGGTACCAATTAACAATATTGCCCTTGGATCACTTCCACCAAGTAAGCTAAAAAATGCCTCCGGTATTTTTAATTTATTGCGTAATCTTGGCGGCGCAATGGGATTAGCCATTATTAATACTATTATTATTAAACGATCTGACTTTCATTTCCAACGCATTGCAGAAACAGTTAACGCTGGCAATGAACAAGCAATGCAATTTATCGATAAATTAGCAATACGTCTTGGAACAATCGGCAATCCGTCCGATACTGCTGCTCTCTCGCAATTAAGACAGCTTGTACGCCAACAAGCAACTGTCATGTCTTTTATTGACGCGTTTTTTATTCTAACCTTATTATTTATCCTGCTAACAGCACTTGTTTTTTGTGTGAATAAAGAAACTTCTACCAACCAACAACCGGGCATGCATTAAAAACCCCAAAATTTTTACCATCACGCTATTGGTTGACGAGGATCTGCGGCTATATAAAGACGTTAAATGAGGTTGACTTTTTTAATGTGATAGTATCAGCAATATCTAATTAAAATTAAAGATCAGATTTTATACATAAAATGATAAAAATGACCTATAAACAATTTCAACGAGCGTAAATAGGCCAGATAATATCTATTTTTTGAAATATTTTTGCTGGAATAAAGTGAAATTTTATGAGCGCCGACGCGATTACCAATAATAGCCACAGCGACACAATAAATCCGCGCCATGTCTTAGGCTTTATTGCCATGGTGTTTGGAATGTTTATGGCAATTCTTGACATCCAAATTGTTTCAGCCTCCCTTGCCGAAATTCAAGCAGGTTTATCAGCAAGCAGTGATGAAATCTCTTGGGTACAAACATCCTACCTCATTGCCGAAGTGATTATGATTCCCCTATCGGGTTTCTTAGGTCGCCTAATGTCCACCCGCACACTATTCACAATATCAGCAATCGGCTTTACTTTTGCTAGTTTGCTTTGTGCTACCGCTACCTCAATCGAGCAAATGATTGTTTACCGCGCTATTCAGGGATTTCTTGGCGGCGGCATGATTCCAAGTGTTTTTGCGGCGGCCTTTACAATTTTTCCACCATCAAAACGCAGCATTGTTTCACCCCTCATCGGACTGGTGGCAACCCTTGCACCAACCATCGGCCCAACAATTGGTGGCTATTTAAGTCATGCCTTATCGTGGCATTGGCTCTTTCTTATTAATTTTATTCCCGGGATTCTAGTTGCCGCTGCCGCTTGGCGCTTTATCGATTTTGATAAGGGTGATTCTTCTCTTTTTGCCAAATTTGACTGGTGGGGATTGCTTTTCATGGCAATTTTACTAGGCGGCACTGAATATGTTTTGGAAGAAGGCCCACGCAATGACTGGATGGATGACGCAACTGTGCGCTCCTTAACCATTTTGGTTGTCATAAGTGGTGTTTTGTTCTTTTGGCGCGCTTTTACCAGTAAAGAACCCATTGTTGATTTACGCGCTTTTAGCGACGTGAATTTTGCCTTGGGCTCACTGTTTTCTTTCATTATGGGTATCGGGCTTTACGGACTCACTTATTTATATCCACTTTATTTAGGACAGATCCGTGGTTACGATGCGTTGATGATTGGAGAAACCATGTTTGTTTCCGGTCTTGCGATGTTTTTTGCAGCGCCGCTTGCCGGTATTTTATCTGAAAAAATGGATCCGCGCCTCATGATGGCGATCGGCTTTGCTGGCTTTGGTATTGGCACTTGGATGGTGACAGGCATGACAGCTGACTGGGATTTTTGGGAATTATTTTGGCCGCAAATATTGCGCGGAAGCTCAATGATGCTATGCATGGTACCAATTAACAATATCGCGCTTGGTACTTTGCCGCCAAGTCGCATAAAAAATGCATCGGCTTTATTTAACCTTATGCGCAATTTAGGTGGTGCAATCGGTCTTGCAGCAATTAATACTGTTATTATGCGGCGTAGCGATTTGCACTTTTCACGCATAGCTGAAACCCTTAATTGGGGAAATAAGAGCGCAATGGAATTTTTAAACGGACTTGCTGAACGCTTGGGCACTCCTGCCAATCCCTCCCATGTCGGCGCCATACAAGAGCTTAATCAGCTTGTGCATCAACAAGCCGCAGTCATGGCCTTTAGTGATTCATTTTATATTCTTACCCTGCTTTTTGGAACTCTTACTATTCTTGTATTATTTGTTAAAAAACCTTCCGCTGGAAAAAGTCAAAATACGGGACACTGATAGAGAAAATTATAAAAACAAATCAGAATATTTTACAATTGAGAAAAACGATTATGCCGTTATTGATTTTAATGCTTGACCATAACGGATAAGATCAGCAAGAGACTTTGCTTTCATTTTTTGCATAACATTGCCGCGCCGCACTTTAACGGTAATTTCACTCACATTGAGTTCTGCTGCAATTTGCTTGTTTAAAAAACCTTGCACGACATAATCCATAACAGCGCGTTCGCCACTATTTAGCAGGCTATAACGTCGCTGCAATTGGACATAACTATCCCTATGACGCAAGTTTTCTTCACTAACTGTTAAAGCTCGATTGATAGCTTCCAATAGGTCCTGATCGCGAAAAGGTTTTTCTAAAAAATCAATAGCGCCACGTTTCATTGCTGTAACCGACATCGCAATATCGCCATGGCCGGTGATAAAAATAACCGGAATATCAAGACCGAAATTTTTCATCTTATCATGAAAATCCATACCGCTTTGCCCTGGCATTCGCACATCAAGCACAAGGCAAGACGCGCAATTGGGGTGATCAACGGCAAGAAAGGTTTCCACATCAGCAAAGGATGCTGTTTCCAAATTGACTGATGCTAATAAATCATCAAGCGCTTCACGCACTGCAAGATCGTCATCAATGACATAAACCAGCTTTTTGGTGTCCATCATGGTTCACTCCGATTAATCTTGTTTTCAGGCAGCGAAATTTTAAAAATTGCTCCGCCCTTCGGATTATGTTCAACGGTAATAATGCCGCGATGCGCTTCGACAATGGCACGGCATAGGGTCAATCCAAGTCCGGTGCCTCCCTCGCGTGTCGTCCAAAAAGCATCGAAAATTTGAGTTATTTGTTGGTCGCTAAGTCCGCAACCACTATCAATAACCGCTAATTGAGCGCGATGTTGATAGTAATTGGTTACTACAATAATGTTACGTTCTTCTGGTTTCTTTTGGCGTACCGCTTCAATCGCATTCAAAATAATATTAGTAATAACCTGTAACATTTGCACTTTATCGGCATTGATCATCAATGGCTGCGGGTCTTTTTGCCATTCAAGGTGAATCAGGTGACGCTCAATCAAATGGCCAGCAAGGGCAATAGCTTCTTCAACAATATCGTTTAAATCATAAGCACGCTTTTGCGGCGTTTCATTTTTAGCAAGCGAACGAATACGAGTAATAACATCAGAGGCGCGGCCAATTTCACGATTAATTCGCTCCAATGCGTTTAGGGCGCGCTCAACCTCAACTGGGTCTTTTTTTAACCAGTTACGGCAGGCATCTGCACTTGATCCTGCGGCTGCCAGCGGTTGATTAATTTCATGGGCAATAGAAGCCGTGAGTTCGCCAAGGCTTTTAATACGGGCAACGCGGTTTAATTGTTGCGTTGCCTTTAATGCAAGATCTTCAGCCGTTTGCGCCCGTGTTACCAAATAGCTGGTTAATATTAGCGCCATTAAAGCAATGACGCAATTGACAAGGCCTGCCTCTGGAGCACCACTTCGGGTCAAAAAGAAAGATAAACCGGTTAATCCTATACAGATAAAGCTTAATATCCAGATGCCCCGCTGGCTTAAAAAGCGCGCGCTGATCAAAATAACCACAATATAAAAAACTGCCGCAGCAATCTCCAGCCTTGAAATTGTATCAAGAATAAAAATAATACCAAGGAGTGGGGCAAGTGCAGCTTTAGTAAACAGATTTTTGATTTTCAGCCTTGTATTCCTATCCATGCCAATGTCATTACGCCTTTTTATCGTATTTTTTTAAATGAAAATAGTATTAATTTGGGGATGAGGAAAATCTTGTCCCGAAGGTCAGATGTTAAACAAGGTTTTTAAATTGGAGTATGAAAAATATTGAAACAAAAGGTATGCCTTAAAAGTGATAGGAAAAGGTGTATTTTATTGTCTTATTATTTGTGTTTTCGTTAATCCTCGCAGGGATTGAATAATAAAACAAGCCATCAACCGGAGAGCAGATGTAGCAACTCCCCTATCACTTTTAAGACAATAGCTTGATAATCATCGCTCACAGATACCGTTTTCAAGGACATTAGAATGGCTGTAATCGACTGTATTGCCCTCGTCATCTGCGCTATCGGCAAAATATTCTTTTAAACTGGTATGTAATGGGCAAATAAGATAAATTCTTAAGATTGTTGCGCCAGCAAATAAAAAAACAACCAAAGCTGCCAATACTTGCTGAGCAAAGCCAGTAAAAGTCAATGCTTCAAACATAGCATGTCTCCATGTCGCAAGTTGTTTTTTGCCAAAAGCATTCCATATGTCCTGTTGCAGGATCACGCACCCATTTGCAAGCCATGTTAAAATTAGCGGTTTGGCGTTGTTGAGGTGCTGCATTTTGCAATGCAACTTCAGCAAATTTTCTTTTTAGATAAATGCCGATAAATTGAGCTGGATTGGTTGAAAAACGGCCATTATTTTTGGCGGAGAAATTGCGGGCAAAACCGCGATTGGTGTTCATTGTCATTTTAGTGCCTTTCTAGCCAAAGCATAAAAAGGCACATTTACTGCGACCTTTAAAAGCTTTTAGGGCTTATTTTTAATATATAACTACTGTCGCCGTCGGGCATTATTTTCATCTTTCCCATAAGAATTGGATTTCCCTAAATTGCCTGTTTGGATCAATAAACACAACCATGCATAGGCATAAAAAGCATATACTTTAGTATATCATTTTTATGATTGCGGATAATTGTTTTATGCCTGCGGTCTATGGCATGAGTGTATTAGCTCAGAATGAAAGTTCTAGGGTGCAAAGGATGTGGCTTTATAATGGAGGCCTTTAAGGCAGGGCAACATCAATTGCTTAACAACCAACAACAACCTTTCTTTTTCCAATAATGGTGATGTTGCATTTTTTAAGCATCACGGTCTTGTTGGTACAATAATAAAAACATCGACCGCCCAATTCATCAATCTTGGTAATTTTCCACTGGTTGAAATTAGGCACAGATTAAAGGCTTGGTTTTTTTAAAATTTGCCAATGGCAAATATATTTAACGACCAGCTTTGCACTGGAGATAGTCATATGGATGACCCCGACAGTATAGACGCCGACGACATAGGACGAAGTCGGCAGAAATATAAAGAATGTAAAGAATGCAAAAACGCGCACCAAGCAGCTAAAGCAGCTTTAAGGTAACTCCTTATCGTCGCTGGCTTTTGCGCGCGACAGGAGTTTGCCATGACAAGCAAAAATAATTTGTCAAATAATGACCAAAAATCCACCTTATCCAAACACAAAATGAATGGTAAAAGTGGCGGCTTTAATGCCCACGCAGCACGTGAAGCGCAAAATAGCCTTGAAAACACTTTAAATAACCTCCATGCCAGCCTTGATGGCTTGACAACGGCAGATGCACAAGCTCGCTTTAGCAATGACGGCCCAAATGAAGTCGCTCATGATAAGCGGCCACCTGCCTTTATCCAGCTTTTAATTGCTTTTAAAAATCCATTCATCTTTGTACTGCTTATGCTGGCAGCAATCCAGTTTGTAACCGATTATTGGTTGCCTTTGCGTGCTGGCGAAGAAACCGACCTTACCGGTGTTATCATTGTTCTTACCATGGTGTTGATCAGCGGCATATTGCGTTTTTGGCAAGAATATCGCTCTGGTAAAGCAGCCGATGCATTAAAAGCGATGGTGCGCACAACTGCAACGGTTTTACGCCGCGCAGATAATTCATCTGAGCCAAAGCGTATGGAAATTGCCATACGAGAATTGGTCAGCGGTGACATTGTTTACCTTTCAGCTGGAGATATGATTCCAGGCGATGTGCGTCTTATTGATTCACGCGATCTTTTCGTGTCCCAAGCAGTGCTTACCGGTGAAGCTTTACCGGTAGAAAAATATGACACATTAAGCGCGGTTAGTGAAAAACATGCTGATGCAGTAGCAAGTGAAAAAACTGAAATTCTTGATCTGCCAAACTTGTGCTTTATGGGGACCAATGTGGTAAGCGGCAATGCTAAAGCATTGGTTATCGCAACCGGACCATCAACCTATTTTGGTTCACTAGCCAAATCTGTTGTAGGCACTCGCGCGCAAACAGCTTTTGATCGCGGTGTTAATTCTGTAAGTTGGTTGCTTATTCGCTTCATGCTGGTCATGGTACCAATTGTATTTCTAATCAACGGTCTTTCAAAAGGCGATTGGCTTGAAGCTTTCCTCTTTTCTGTTGCAGTTGCCGTTGGTCTAACTCCTGAAATGTTACCATTGATTGTATCGGCTAACCTTGCCAAGGGCGCGGTATCCATGGCAAAGCGCAAAGTCGTGGTTAAGCGTTTGAACGCCATTCAAAATTTTGGTGCTATGGATGTTTTATGTACCGATAAAACGGGCACATTGACACAAGACAAAATTATTCTTGAACACCATATCAATAATTTTGGCGCCAAAGATAATCGCGTATTGGAACTTGGTTGGCTTAACTCATTTCACCAAAGTGGTATGCGTAATTTGATGGATCAGGCTGTTGTTCATTCAGGCCAATCTTTCCAAGATGATCCTGCTATGCGCGCCTATCGTAAGGTTGATGAAATTCCGTTTGATTTCATGCGCCGGCGTTTGTCTATCGTCCTTGAAAATATGAAAAAGGAACATATCCTTGTCACTAAGGGCGCGGTTGAAGAAATGCTTTCTATTTCATCTCATTGGCGCGATGGCGAAGAAGCCCGCCCCATGGATGCCATGGCTCGTCAAAAACTAACTGAAATTGCCGAACTTTATAATCGTGATGGCTTCCGCGTGTTAATTGTTGCGACCCGGCGCTTGAAAGAAGAAGAAAAGGCTGAACTTTATAAGACCAGCATTGAAAGCGATTTGATCGTTGAAGGCTTTTTGACTTTCCTTGATCCTCCCAAAGAAACTGCGCGTCCTGCCATTGCTGCCTTGCGCGAAAATGGTGTTGCCGTCAAAGTTTTAACTGGTGACAATGCGATTGTGACCACCAAGGTTTGTCGTGAAGTTGGTCTTGAGCCGGGCGTGCCTTTATTAGGCCGCGAGATTGAGGCTATGGGCGAACATGAATTGCGCGAAAAAGTTGAAGAACGCACAGTATTTGCCAAATTAACACCATTGCAAAAGTCTCGTGTTCTAAAAGCCTTGCAAGCCAATGGCCATACAGTGGGTTTCCTTGGTGATGGTATTAATGATGCACCAGCCCTGCGCGATGCAGATGTGGGTATTTCGGTTGATACAGCCACCGATATTGCCAAGGAAACAGCTGATATTATTCTTCTTGAAAAAAGCCTAATGATCTTGGAAGAAGGTGTTATCAAGGGACGTGAAACCTTTGGTAATATTATGAAATACCTTAACATGACCGCAAGTTCCAATTTCGGTAATGTGTTCTCGGTTCTTGTTGCTAGTGCCTTTATTCCATTCTTGCCAATGCTTGCAATTCACTTGCTCTTGCAAAACTTGCTTTATGATATTTCACAATTGTCCTTGCCTTGGGATAAAATGGATAAGGATTATCTTGCCAAGCCCCGTAAGTGGAGCGCTCGCAATATTGGTCGTTTCATGCTTTATATTGGGCCAACATCATCCATCTTCGATATTACAACCTTTGCGCTTATGTGGTTTGTATTTGCGGCCAATTCTGCTGAAATGCAATCACTATTCCAATCTGGTTGGTTTATTGAAGGCTTGCTATCACAAACTTTGGTTGTGCATATGTTGCGTACTCGTAAGATTCCATTCATTCAAAGCACTGCTGCCTTGCCTGTCCTATTAACAACCAGCGTAATTATGGCTATTGGTATTTATATTCCATTCTCACCCCTTGGTCATTATGTCGGACTTGTTCCATTACCATGGAGCTACTTCCCTTGGCTTGTTGCGACATTGTTTGCCTATTGCTGTGTTGCACAAGGTATGAAGGTATTTTATATCCGCAAATTCGGTCAATGGTTCTAAAATCGAGCTTTCGCTAACCTTTAAAAAGAAATGCCCTGCATTAACCAATGCAGGGCATTTTTTATTTGACATATAGATGTAACGCTCTTTTTATATATTATGACAATAAGCATTTTTAGAGGGGATCAATCATGAGCCATAAACCACAATTTTTGAAAGATAGTAAAGTTTGCAATTTGATATTTTTAGCCAATGATCTTGATGAAACACAAAAATTTTATGAAGATATTTTGGGGCTAAAAGTCACCCGCTTTACAGATGAAGACGAAGTCTTTTTAATTATTAATCAAAATGACGGCGTTGAGCTGGTTTTCTTTGAAGGTGAAGTTGAAGGCTCGACTTTTCCGGTTACGGTTTTTAACTTACCCAATGGTGGGATTAATAAGATTGTCGATGGCTTGGAGCAGGCAGGCATTACTATTATTAATGGTGTTTCGCCAGTTCCAGGCGGTTTATCTGCCGATTTTGAAGATTGTAATGGTTATGTTCTATCGGTCTGCCAAAGCGAAGACCAACCATTATAAAAACCCATTATAGCTATCAAGTCGAAAAATAATGATGCCCAAAATTACCATGTTGGCATTTTCTAGAGTTTTTAATGATTTCATATAAAATCAAAAGAAAACATAAAAGGGCGCTTAAAGCGCCCTTTTAAAAATAAATTACGATTATGCTTTAAGTCTATTGGTTTTGCTGCCGTAATAGCATCGCACCGATGACATCAGCATGACGGGCTTCAGGAATTGCATAGCCAAGAGCCACAGTTTCCTCATGCTCGGCACGCGGTGATGGTACTGGCACAGGAACATGCTCAATCATTGCTGCAACTGCATCATTATGGACTGCAGGAGTTTGTAATTGATTAATGGTTGGTGCAGCTTCACGCATAGCAACTTGCTGCATAGTAACCGGCTTAGCTGTTTCAATATTTTGTGCAACTGAAATTGCTTCACTGCGTGTTTCAGCTTCCTGACGGATAACGCGGTCAAATTTCGGTGCCGCACCACTCTTTTCTTGAGCAAAGGCCAAGGCAACATTATAAGGTTGATCATTAACTGCAAGCTGCAAATTGCCATCGCGGCCACGTTTTTCGTAAAACGCATTGCCACCAGCAACCAAAGTGTAATGCATGTTGCGATAAGGGAATTTAAGACCAGCAGTATGAAAGAACATAGCATTCTTCAATTTTGGGTGACGTTCGCCGCGCAATACTGCATCTGCAGCAGCTTGAACATCAGGCATAGCCTTGGAATTCATGGGGCGGGTTAATACACCTGGTGCAAATTGCTTGGGTTGGCCAACCACACCACAAATTGTCTTAGGGTAATGACTTGAATTAACGCGGTTCATAACCACAGTACCAACAGCAATCATACCTTCGCGGCTAGAACGGTTCGCCTCAAAGAACATTGCACGCTCTAAGCAAGTGCGCTCACTTAATGGGTAAGAATAGGTCTTTTCACCACCAAGGCTTGCAATACTCTTACCACTATTGGAACAACCTGTAACAACAAGCGGAGCAAGCAATACTCCAACCAGTGCCATCCATTTCGCTTTAATTGAAAACCGCAATAGACTTCTCACTCTTTAATTTATCCAAGGCATAGCGCCGGATTACACAATCGTAATATATATGGCGAAAAAAAGGCAAATTGGCAATTTTGTCACAAAAACCACCAAATCAGCGCAATATAATCGCTTTATACGCAATTTTGGCCTTATGTTCCTAAATAAAAGTTAATGACAGCACTGTGCTGCAAAACCAACACTAAAACATGTTCTTATGTTTAAGAAAGAGTTAACATCCACAAATTTAATCGAATTCTAAAACAAATTTTACAGTTTTAACGCATCAAATCTGCTTCCTAAACTATTATCCAAATGAATAGCCAGTACCACGCACTGTGCGAATAAGATCTTTTTCACCAATATTAATTGCTTTACGCAAGCGGCGAATATGAACATCAACCGTACGGTCATCAACAAAATTATCATTGCCCCATACCGCATCTAATAATTGGGTACGAGTGAAAACGCGGCCCGGAGCCATCATAAAAAACTCAAGCAAGCGAAATTCAGTCGGCCCAAGCTTTACTTCAACATCCTTGTAGAAAACACGGTGTTGTTGCCGATCAAGAGTTAAGTCATTATTCGATAAAACATGGGCCAAAGTACTTGGATTAACACGGCGCAAGAGTGCCTTAACACGTGCCATCAATTCGGGAATTGAAAAAGGCTTGGTGACATAATCATCGGCACCAACAGATAAACCGCGTATACGCTCATTTTCTTCACCACGCGCCGTCAACATGATAATCGGTAAATGGGCAGTGGAATCGCGCTGGCGCAAGCGGCGGCATAATTCTATGCCTGATAGGCCCGGTAGCATCCAATCCAATAAAACAAGGTCAGGTCGGTTTTCCTCCAACTCAAACTCCGCATCATCACCCCGCATAATGACCCGCACCTTATAGCCCTCAGCCTCAAGATTATAACGCAACAATATTGTTAGTGCATCCTCATCTTCAACAACTGCAACTTCTGGTACTCGTGCCATATTTTCTACGTCCCTCACAAAAAACCATGAGTGGTTAATCAAACGTCCAATAATCCTATGCCAAATATAATTTATCACAGGCAAATATGCTGTGACATGCCATAGCACCATTGTTCGTGATCACCCCATGGTTATCACGTCTAAAAAATCTAATCATTTCGGCCTATCAAGGGTGAATATTCATGCAAATATTTTTAACAAGCTGATATATTGAATTGTCACCCTTAATTCTTAATTGGGGGAGATCCCCTCCCTCAAACCAAAGTCTTATTTATGGTCCAATTCTTCCGTCACCAAAGTGTGGGTTAAATCTTCCCGATGTCGCTCACTACTTGGATAATTACCACTAATAATATAATGTACGGTTTCAGCAATATTAGTTGCATGGTCGCCAATGCGCTCAATATTCTTGGCACAGAATAATAAATGCGTACAAGCCGTGATATTGCGCGGATCTTCCATCATATAGGTCAATAATTCACGGAACAAGGATGTATAGATAGCATCCAGTTCCTCGTCTTTCTTGCGCACAATATCAATGCGCTCAAGCGAGCGCATTGAGTAGGCATCAAGGACTTCTTTCAGCTGGTTTACAGCCAGAGACGCAAAGTTTTCGAGACCACGATAAAACGAAGTTGGCTGACGATTTTCAGAAATGGCTGCAGCACGCTTACCAATATTCTTGGCCATGTCACCAACGCGCTCTAAGTCAGCTGCGATGCGGATAGCGCCAACAACTTCACGCAAATCGATCGCCATTGGCTGGCGTTTAGCAATGATTGTTACTGCACGTTCATCAATTTCGCGTTCAGCTTCATCAAGAATACGATCTTCTGCTACAACCTCATCAGCAAGCATTAAGTCATCACGAATAATAGCATCGACCGAGCGTTCCACCATGCGTTCCGCATAGCCACCCATCTCGCCAATTCGTTGGGTTAAATACTGCAATTCTTCATCGAAAGAGCGAACAATATGCGTAGGCATGAGCTTTATCCCTTATAAATCAGCCGAAACGGCCCGTAATATAATCTTGAGTCCGTTGTTCCTTAGGTGATGTAAACATCATCTCAGTTTCACCAACCTCAACCAAGTCACCCAAATGGAACATTGCAGTAAATTGCGAAACACGTGCTGCCTGCTGCATGGAATGCGTCACAATAACAATTGTATAATTTTGGCGCAAATCGTCAATGAGCTCTTCAATACGCGCCGTTGCAATCGGATCCAACGCCGAGCATGGCTCATCCATCAAAATGACTTCAGGGCTAACGGCAATAGCGCGAGCTATGCAAAGGCGCTGTTGTTGACCACCAGATAGCCCTGTTCCTGCTTCCTTTAAGCGATCTTTAACTTCACCAAAAAGCCCTGCTTTAATAAGACTTTTTTCAACGATTTCATCAAGCTCGGCTGCATTTTTCGCTAAACCATGAATACGTGGGCCATAGGCCACATTTTCATAAATGGATTTTGGAAAAGGGTTTGGTTTTTGGAACACCATACCAACCCTTGCACGTAGTTCAACAACATCAATGCTTGGATCGTAAATATCCTCATTATCAAGGGTTAAAAGACCCGTTACTCGCGCACCTTCAATCGTATCATTCATACGATTAAGGCAACGAAGAAATGTTGATTTACCGCAACCTGATGGCCCAATCAAAGCCGTGACCATGTTTTCAGGCACATCAAGATTTACGCCGTGTAACGCTTCCTTATCGCCATAAAAAACCCGCACATCTTGTCCACGCATTTTGATATTCATTTTGGGCTCCATCAGCCATTTCCTTTTAAAAGTCTATTTGCCATATAATTTTAGTGTATCCCGAACTGGCTAAAATTAACGTCAAAAATTCACTTTAATACTTCAAACATAGTTTTTGCGCATAAAATAATTATTACCAACGCCTCTCATATTTCCGGCGTAGAATAACTGCGGTTATATTCATAATAATCATGAAAACTAATAAGACAATAATACCACCCCAAGCGCGCTCTTGAAGACCTCTTTCCGCGCCATCCACCCACATATAAATTTGCATAGGTAATGCTGTTGCAGGATCAAGGGGAGTTGTGGGATAATTACCTACAAATGCTTTCATACCAATCAATAGAAGAGGCGCCGTTTCCCCCAACGCGCGGGCCATACCGATAATTGTACCAGTTAGAACACCGGGAACGGCCAAGGGTAAAACATGCTGGAAAACCATTTGCGTTTTTGAAGCACCAACGCCAAGCGCAGCCGTACGAATAGATGGCGGTACAGCACGCAATGCCGAACGGGTGGCGATAATAATTGTTGGCAAAGTCATCAAGGTTAAAACAAGACCACCAACTAATGATGTTGAACGCGGTATGCCAAAAAAGTTAATAAAAATAGCAAGACCAAGCAAACCAAAAACAATAGATGGCACAGCCGCAAGATTATTGATATTTACCTCAATAAGATCGGTAAATTTGTTTTTCTTAGCATATTCTTCCAAATAAATTGCAGCAGCAACGCCAATTGGAACGGAAAGACCAACTACAATTATCATCATATATAAAGTGCCTAAAAGTGCAACGCCAAGCCCCGCCATTTCAGGACGAGCGGATGGAGTATTCACAAAAAAGCCTGTATTAAACGCCTTATAAAGTGCGCCATCCTTGGCAAGCTCACCCATCCATTCAACCTGCTGATTACTTACCTTGCGGTTGGTCTCAGGGGCCGAAAGATCAATATGACCTTTATAAGCTTGATCAATATCACTTGACGCTAATATATTAATTGTTTGGGTTGAACCAATAATGCTTGGATCCTTAATCACCATTTCCCGCAGTTGTCCACGAACACCGTCAGAGAACATTGCATTAATCTGGCGCAATTTTGCCCGATCATCCAAGGAAACACCAAACCTTTGCGCCAAGGCATTTCTAATTAATAAAGGATAATTTGCTGTCATTAAAACATTAGGATTTGTTGATCGTTGATCTTTTGGGTCAATAATCGCCTTATCAAGTTTAACAGATAAGGACATGGTTGTTTGCCCAAAAACCGTATAACCATTTGTCAAGATCGAGGTGATCAAAACTACAAGAAAAATAATACCAATAGCAATTGCCGATATGCCATAAGCCTTAAAGCGACGTTCTGCACGATACCGCTTTTTTAAGCCAATATCACGACGTGGTTTTGGGGCTGCACTCATTGAGATCTCACTCATTCATATTGCTCCCGATATTTGCGCACAATGTAAAGGGCAAAAATATTAATAACTAGGGTTATAAAAAATAGTGTAATGCCAAGAGCAAAGGCAACCAGTGTTTGAGGATTATCGAAATCACCATCACCTGTTAACTGATTAACAATCATAACTGTGATTGTAGTCATAGTTTCAAAAGGATTAAAAGTGATATTCGTAGCCAAACCTGCAGCCAATACCACAATCATTGTTTCACCAATAGCGCGTGACGCAGTTAAAAGTAATGCGCCAACGATACCAGGTAAAGCGGCGGGCAGAAGCACCCTTTTTATGGTCTCAGATTGGGTAGCCCCTAATCCATACGACCCATCACGCATCGCTTGTGGTACCGCATTGATAATATCATCAGATAATGAGGACACGAAAGGAATAAGCATAATGCCCATGACAAGACCAGCCGTTAGCACACTTTGCGACATAATGAAGCCTTGCCCACCTGCAATTGCAGCCGAAATATCGCGTAAAAATGGTCCGATAGTTAAAGCTGCTAAAAGTCCGTAAACAATGGTTGGAATACCAGCAAGAATTTCCAAAAGTGGCTTTACAATACTACGCACTTTTGATGATGCATATTCCGACATATAAATAGCGGCAAAAAGACCAATAGGAACCGCAAAAACCATAGCAACCAAGGCGATATACATAGTGCCAGCGAGTAGGGGAACAAAACCAAACTGCCCAACAGCATCAGATCCCGCAGCTGAAAAACGCGGATCCCAGACGGTACCTAGAAAAAAATTACTTAAAGTAACAGACTTAAAAAATGAAATGGTCTGAAACAACATTGAAAAAACAATGCCTATCGTTGTAAAGATAGCTATGGTGGATGCTGCAATTAAGCCCCATTGTACCATATTCTCAACTTTATTACGCGCCCGCTGTTGCGCTTTCACACCACTAAGTCCAACCAAGAAGCCAGCAAAAGCAATTATTACAGAAAAAACACCGCCCAGCATTTCAAGATTTATTTTTTTCTGTGCCCAGTCCACAGCTAGTGGAATCATATAATTTTTGCCCTCGGGAGGTGCGGTTAAATCTTTTTTAGACAGCTCACTGCGCACTTCATCATATGACATTGATTTATAACTATTTAAATCACCACCTACTGAAAGTAATTGGCCATATAGTTTTCTAACAACGCTCATATCAAGGCCATGATTTTGTTTACTACCTTCAGCAATAGTTTTAGAAATTTTTGAAGATACATTATACTCTAAAACACCTTTAACGCTAACGTCCCAAATCGCTAAAAAAATTAACGAGGGAATAACCGCTAAGAACAATGTCCACCAAGCATAATAATTTGGACGAGAGTGTAATTTCTCATTTTTACGTTCTATAGCTAAGGCTCGTGAACGACTAAGAATAAATCCTAAAAGGCCTACGCCAAAAATAACAATAACGACCCAAGAAATAGTCATCTCTCGCCTTTCCCAAAAAAATCCGGCGCGAAGCCTTTTTCGCGCCGGCTATTCATCACTTAAATTACTTCTTTACAGCCATTACAGTGCCATCTTCAAATGCTTTACGTTGTGCTTCACGCTCATTTTCAGGAGCAACAACAAGACCATAAGCAGCTAAAGGACCATCAGGGCCAATCATCTGATCATCAAGGAAGAATTCTACATATTCCTTAAGACCTGGGATAACACCCAAATGAGCTTTTTTAACATAGAAGAACAATGGGCGTGATACAGGATATTCGCCACTTGCAATTGTTTCAACCGAAGGAACAATACCGTCAATTGTTGCAACCTTCAAGCGATCAGCATTGTTTTCATAAAAAGCAAGACCAAATACGCCAACGCCAGTTTTATTAGCAGAAATACGTGCTAGAGTTTCTGAATAATCACCGTTAATATCAACGGCTTTACCATCTTTACGCACAGCGATACAAGCTGACTTTGCAGCCTTTTCATCAATACCAGCAGCTTTCATTGCATCCAATGCGCCGCTTTCCTTACAACCTTCGATCATAAGCTTTTCTTCAAAAACTTCACGCGTACCGTGCTTTTCCCCAGGAATATAAGCAGCAATATCCCAAGCTGGGAGTTCGCTATTTACTTCATTCCATTTGGTGACTTTATTATCAACCAATTTACCATCAACAACAACTTGCGCTACAAGAGCTTTATAAAAATCAACTGGCTTTAATTTCCAATCTGGACCAGCAATGTCAGTCGCGAAAACAATACCATCATAACCAATGCGTACTTCCTGCACATCAGCAACGCCAGCTGCAATACAAGCTTCCAATTCACTAGATTTCATAGCGCGTGATGCATTAGCAATATCAATGGTATTTTCACCTACACCCCGGCAAAATTCTTTAATGCCAGCACCAGATCCGCCTGATTCTACAACAGGGGTCTTGAAATTAGGGAATGTTTCGCCAAATGTTTCAGCAACGATTTTCGCATAAGGCAAAACAGTTGAAGAACCAGCCACTTGAACCTGGTCGCGGGCTTGCGCTGCACCAGCAGCAAAAGTAACGGCAAATGCCAAAGCGGCAGCAGTTGATAACAATCTGTTCATCCATGAACTCCTTGCATATGGACTGAAAATGTCCTGACAGTCATTTTAATCAGGCTGTAATTCCATTTAAAAAGATGCTGTTACCGTTCTATGACAGCTTTATTACAGTTTTATGACAACTTCTTTTACTGAAAATTTACGTATTATTTTAGATAAAAATATCAAAATAGCCATAGGAAACAATAAGTTGCATTTACATGACGTAAGAGAACAGTTCAAATGTGTAATTTGATTATGACAAGATAAATGGTGCTTTATAGATAACCAATTTTTACCGCCCCTAATTTTTTAAAAAAAAGCCAAAAGATCCAACCAACTGAATCGATTGTAAGAATCCAATTTATTTATTCCTATAGAAAGGGCAATAACGCGCTTAGCAATAGATCTAAAAATAAAAATGGTGATATTACGCCTTGCATAATATCACCATTGAAAATGTCATATTTTATCCAAAAGAACTAAAATAGTTCACAAGCTTTTATGCCTATTTCTTGTTTTCCACACAATCCCAAAACAAGGCTGCAATATCAGCGCCGCCAAATTTGGCAACTTCACGTACACCGGTTGGTGAGGTCACATTAATTTCGGTCATATAATCACCAATAACATCAATACCAACCAAAATAAAACCACGTTCACGCAAGGATGGGCCGATACGCGCGCAAATTTCCTGCTCACGCTTGGTAAGTTCAGTCTTTTCAGCTCTGCCGCCAACATGCATATTAGAGCGCGAATCGCTTTCAGAAGGCACGCGATTAATTGCACCAACTGGTTCGCCATCAATCAAAATAATACGCTTATCACCGCCGCGCACTTCGTTTAAATAGCGCTGAACAATAAAAGGCTCAGGAAACATTTGTTCAAACATTTCCAAAAGAGAGCTTAAATTGCGGTCATCTTTTTTAAGATGGAAAACACCAGCGCCTCCATTACCATAAAGCGGCTTTACAATAATATCACCAAATTCTTGTCTAAAAGCTGCAACTTCCAAAGGGTCTTTGGTAATTAGTGTTTGCGGCATCAAATCAGGAAATTCGGTGACAAATATTTTTTCTGGCGAGTTCCGCACCCAAGCAGGATCATTAACAACAAGAGTTTTAGGATGGATTCGCTCCAAAATATGGGTGGTGGTAATATAATTCATATCAAAAGGCGGATCTTGACGAAGCAAAACCACATCCATTTCAGCCAAATTTGTCCGTTGCGCGTCACCAAGGGTGAAATGGTCGCCAACAATATCACGTACACTCAACGCTTCAACCCGAGCACTCACCTCACCATCACGCAAAGACAGGCGATCGGGTGTATAATGGAAAAGACTATGTCCGCGCTTTTGCGCTTCAAGACATAAAGCAAAAGTCGTATCACCAGCTATATTTATGGAAGCTATATGATCCATCTGGACAGCAATTTTCATTGAAACCTACCTTTTATGACCCATTTTCTAAAATTATGGTCTAATTTCTTATATTATGCTATTGTTGCTGCATATAGTGAGCGCACTTGATTTTTAACAAAATCAAGTAGAAAAGACGAACCATAGTAAAAATATATATACTCCGCAAATTCATTTTTAAAATGTGTGGCGCATATAATATTTCAAGGGTAGATTATGACGCAACAAAATGAAATTCAATTAAGTAATGATGAAATATCACGTTATGCCCGTCATATTGTTTTACCCGAAATTGGTGGCCATGGCCAACAAAGACTAAAAGCGGCCAAAGTCTTAGTTATTGGTGCCGGCGGTCTTGGTAGCCCAGTCTTGCAATATCTTGCCGCCGCAGGCATTGGCACTATTGGCATTATTGATGATGATCATGTATCATTATCCAATTTACAGCGACAAATCATCCATGACAGCGATAAAATTGGCGAGGCCAAGGTAACAAGTGCAAAAACGGCTCTTGCCAGAATCAATCCCCATAGCACTATACATGCAATAAATGAGCGACTTACCAACGAAAATGGTCGTCAATTGCTTGAAAATTACGATATCATTGTTGATGGTTGCGATAATTTTTCAACCCGTTATCTGCTTGCAGACCTTTGCGAAGATATCGAGCGGCCTTTGGTCAGCGGCGCAATTGGTCGCTTTGATGGCTCGGTTACAATTTTAATGCCTTATAAGGATAATAATCCGCGCTACCGTGATCTTTTCCCCGTAGAACCCCCAGAAGGAACAGTGCCAAGCTGCGCCCAAGCAGGCGTCGTTGGCGCGCTACCGGGCGTTATTGGCTCGCTGCAAGCTATGGAGGTGATTAAGCTTATCACTGGTGCTGGCCAGCCATTAATTGGGCGATTGCTGCTATATGATGGCCTTAATGCACGCTTTGATACCATTTCTTATAAGCGAAAAACCGCCTAAAGCCTTATTTTTTAGCAAGACAAAATAAGGCCTTGCAGATATAGACAAAGAAAAATGAATATTGACCTTAGTCATAAGACACATCAAGGAGAATTGCCCATGTCCAAAGCATCTATCGCGGTTTTTGGCAGTATTAACATTGATATGACCAGCCGAGTTAGTGCGTTGCCTCAGGCTGGTGAAACCATCCATGCACAAAGCTTTGCCATGGGCCTTGGTGGCAAAGGCGCTAATCAAGCGGTTGCAGCTAGCCGCATTGCACAAGATAGCGGTATTGAAGTGCGCCTTGCAGGCTGGATTGGTGATGACGCCTTGGGCAGCTATGCACGCGCGCATTTAGAAGCAACCAGTCTTAATCTTGCTGGCTTAAATGTCCACCCAACTGAAATGACCGGTATTGCCTCAATTAACATTAATGAAAGCGGTGAAAATACCATCGTTGTTGCAGGCGGTAGCAATATGGCACTTAATGTTGCCGATGTGGATTGCATTAAGCCGATTATTGAAAGTGCCAAAGTATTGTTGATGCAGCTTGAAGTGCCAATGGATACAGTTTTAAAAGCGGCGCAAATTGTTAAAGATGCTGGTGGCATTATTATCATGGATCCAGCACCAGCCCCGCAAAACCTGCCAGATGAACTTTATCAGCTTGCCCATGTTATGACCCCCAATGAAACGGAAACAGAAAAACTCACCGGTATTCGACCACATGACCGCGCATCCGCGAAAGAAGCAGCAGATGTTTTTTTAAGTCGGGGCCTTGATATTGCTATTATCAAACTCGGAAGCGAAGGGGTTTGCTATTTTACCAAGCAAGAGCGTGGATTTTTACCCCCCTTTAAAGTAACTGCTATTGATAGTGTAGCAGCTGGCGACAGCTTTAATGCTGGGCTTGCAACCGGCCTTGCCAATGGTCTTGCTATTGATGAAGCAATCCGTATTGCAGGCGCCGCTGGCGCTTTAGCTACCACTAAAAAAGGTGCGTCAGAAGCTGCGCCAACTTGGCACGAAATCACTCAATTGCTGCAAAGCCAAGCTGATATTAAATGTGAAAAATTTTAAACTGCACAAATTACAAGGGGCATGTTTATCTATTGCCCCTTTAAAAGCCTTAGATGCAAAAGAGAAATTTATGCATGGAAATTAATCGAAGAAGATCATTGGAAATTGAATTAGAACTCTATGACGATGCCAATATGAGGATCAAAGAGCTTTGTCATTTTTTTCAAAATGAAATTCAATATAAAATTGCAAATATCAAAGGCAAAACCTTGGAAGAAAGCCAAGATTGTTTGGCCGATCTCGTTGATCTTGCCCAACTGCTTAACCGAGCTGAAACGGAATTTCATTACAAGCTAAACAGTTTTTTATATAATTTTGCACATTTATTTACATCACGTAACGATGAAAATTACAAATATCTATGGGACATCATTCATGATGAGCGTATTTTAAAATATTTATAAAACTTAAAAATACTCTTTAAATATTCAATTTAATAATTTTTATATTAATAATTTCAAGCATCACATAAAAAAACAGATAAAAATCAATAAGCTGCTTGCCTATCTGTAATTCATTTTAAACTAAAAAACTTTAAGATTGTTTATCTTATTGCAACTAAATGTTATGTCAGTAAAAACACTGATTGAAAGTCGTTGAGCAATACATAAATATGTAATAGCTTTATCATAGACTTAGACTTCCTCATAAACTTGGGCTTCATCATAAACTTGGGCTTTACCCTAAATATGGATTACCAACCTTAATTATTGGTATGCTTTTTAGTTTTTGATATAATAGCGGAGTGTTTAACTGTTAACGCAAATGGATAATATATTTGATTTTTTAAAAATATTTTTGCTCGTTGCAGCTATTATTGCACTGGCCTCCATTCTTGCCGTCTATACTTATGGCCGCTTTGCTAAACAAGCGCGCGGCGAACCCTCTTATGCTTTGCCTTTGGAAGAAAATACAACCCAGATTGATCAATTGGTGCAAAAAATAGCCCATGAACGTAATGGCCTTGGCGTAAGTTATAATGCCCTGTCGCTATTAATTAATAATCTTGATGCTTTTGCCGCCCGCGTTCTTGCAGCGCGCATGGCAGAGCGCAGCCTTGATATGATGTATTATATTTGGGACGATGACGTAACGGGACGGCTTTTGCTTAACGAAATTGTTGAAGCGGCAGATCGAGGTGTCAAAGTACGGCTTATTCTGGATGATATTAATGCGCAAGGGCGTGATCGCGCTTATGTAGCCCTTGACCAACATCAAAACATTGAAATCCGTATGTTTAATCCTTCGCGTACCCGTCAAAATGGTTTGCAACGTGGATTGGAAATGGCTTTACGCGCCTTAACTGTAACACGGCGTATGCATAATAAAGCTTTTATTGCCGATGGTCGCCTTGCCTTTGTTGGCGGCCGCAATATTGGTGACGCCTATTTTGGTGCGGGGCAGAAGTCTAATTTTCGCGATCTTGATCTTATACTCATTGGGCCAGAGGTGCGTAATGCTGAAAGCATTTTTGATACATTCTGGAATAGCGAAGTGGTTTTGCCAATCCACGCCCTAACCCTACCGCGCACGCTTAAAAACCCTGATAAATGGAAAGGCAAATTGCGCCTTTTCCGCAAATCGGCAAAGGCTCGCCCCTATCTTGATTATTTGCACCACCATTTAGGACTTCATCATTTTTTAGAAAAAAACGGTCGTCTCATTGCTGCTGATATGGTGCAAGTTATTTCAGACCCACCAGAAAAAGCCCTTAATAAAGGCGCAGATAATTGGCTTATGGAAATTTTAATGCCATTTATCAATGAGGCAAGCACCAATTTACAAATAACATCACCCTATTTTATTCCAGGTGTTGCAGGCAGCGAGCATTTAACCAAAATTGCAGCAGATGGTTGCGATGTGCAAATTCTCACCAATTCCTTATCAGCAACCGATGTCGCCGTAGTGCATGGCGGCTATATGTGCTACCGCAAAAAACTATTAAAAGGCGGCGTTAAGCTTTATGAGCTAAAGGCCGATAGTGGTCATCATCATTTGCGGCTTTTTGGTTCAGGCCATGCAAGCTTACATACCAAAGCCTTTTTGATCGATCGTGAGCGTGGCTTTGTTGGCTCATTCAATTTTGATCCGCGCTCGGCATCGCTTAACACCGAAATGGGGATTTTATTTGATTGCCGCGAAATTGCTATCATGATGGATCAACTTTTTAGTGAAGAAATCAATGATGATATGAGCTATGAAGTGATGCTCGATAAAAAAGACCATTTAAATTGGCATGATATTGAAGATGATAGGCTTGAGATTTATAAGCATGACCCCAAAACATCGATTTGGCGGCGGCTTTTTGTGCAATTTATCAGCTGGCTGCCAATTGAATCGCAATTATAGTTTTATAGACTTGCTTAAAATATCAACTATCTGTGTTTGTTTGATGCAATAGCCGATTTTTTTAGTGCAGCGTGCATTGTGAGCCGCTATTTCCTGTGATAAAATTGGTGCCATGAAACATTGGTATACCGCCGACCCACATTTCGGCCATAAGAATATCCTTCATTATTGCGATCGCCCTTTTGAAAATACAGATGATATGGATGCTGCCTTGCTGCAAAATCTGCAAGACTGTGTCACGCAAGACGATCATCTGTGGATCATTGGCGATTTTTATTGCGGCAAAAAAAATAAAGATGCCGCATTATTAAATGCTCTTTTCAACTCTATTCCCGGGCAAAAACATCTCATCATTGGCAATCATGATCATAGCAGCGTCAAGCGCCTGCCATGGGCAAGTATTCATGATCTTTTTGAAATGAGTGATGGTGAAACAAAATTAGTGCTTTGCCATTATCCACTTTTAAGTTGGAATGGTGACCACCATGGTAACTTACATCTTTTTGGTCATGTTCATGATAAATGGCAAGGCACCAATAAAAGCATCAATGTCGGTGTTGACTTATGGGATTATAAGCCAACAGATCTTGAGGCGATAAAGCAACGCAGCAAAACATTGCCGCCGTTAAAACTTTGGGGCAAATAAGTCATTCTAGCGCGGTGGTGTGCCATTTTGGTCTAAGGCGTCGCCTGCAAGATAAAGCGAGCCGCAAATCAAGATAAGACTGCGTTTGCTTTCATCATTTATAATTGCAATTTCCTGCAAAGCCTCATTAATCGAACCAGTTGCCCTCGCATCAAGCTTCGCAGCTTTTGCCATTGCGGCGAGATCCTTTGGATCAATACCCGCATCGGATGATTGCACTGGCACAGTAAAGACCTTTGGCGATAGGCAAGCAAAGTTTTCAAAATAGGATTGGCTATCCTTGGTGTTGATCATACCAGCAATGAGATAAAGCTGATCATATTGATTACTCATAATTTTCTTTAATGTCGCAACCGTAACTGCGCCAGCCGCCGGATTATGGCCGCCATCTATCCAAATATCGCAATTTTTTGCAGCATGATCAAGCAATGCACCTGATGCTAATCTTTGCATTCGCCCCGGCCAATAAACATTGCGTAAAGCGTTAGCAATCTGCTCATCTTCAATTGCAAAACCAGCAACTTTTACCGCTTGAATAGCACTAGCCGCATTTTGAATTTGATAAGCACCATTTAATTGTGGCAATGGCAAATCAGTCAAGCCTTGTTCATTTTGAAAAGCCATGCGCCCATGTTCTTCATAAGCGGTAAAATCTTGGCCAAAAATATAAGTCGGTGCGTGATTTTTTTGGGCAATAGTAGTTAAAACATCTAAAGCCTCATCGCTTTGTTGCGCGCTAATCACCACCGGACAATTTTTCTTGATAATGCCAGCCTTTTCACCGGCAATGGCAGCAATTGTATCGCCCAAAAAAGCTTGATGGTCTAACGATATCGGCATAATCAGCGAGACGGCTGGACTTGCGATGACATTAGTCGCATCGAAACGACCCCCGAGCCCCACTTCCAATATAATAGCGTCGGCAGGATGCTCGGCAAAAAGCAAAAAGGCAGCGGCGGTCAATATTTCAAAAACGGTAATCGCAGCACCAGCATTTGCTGTGCCAATACGCTGTAAAACATCCGCTAAAACCGCGTCATCAACAAATTGGCTACTTGTTTTTTGACCATTTTGGGTTGCACGCGTATTTTGTGCAAGGCGATAACGCTCATGCCAATGGACAAGATGGGGAGACGTATGAACATGGACACCATAGCCAGCTTCTTCCAATAGCGATCTTAAATAGGCACTGGCAGAACCTTTGCCATTGGTGCCAGCAATATGAAAAATTGGCGGCAATTTATTTTGCGGTGACCCTAGTTTTGCTAAAAGTGCGCTGATGCGTCCCAAAGACAAGTCAAAGCCTTTAGGATGGTGGCGCATAAATTCTTTGATAAGATCATCAGCCGTTTGCCGCGTTGTCATATTTTATCTCTTAAGCATACAAATTAAAAAAATTCTCACGATAATTAAAAGGCCAAAATTCTAGCCTTCGCCATCATCTAACTAAGGTTTGAAAACTGCAAATGGGCTAAGCGTGCATAAAGGCCAGATTTTTCCACCAGTTCTTCATGTTTTCCTTGTTCAACAATGTGACCATTTTCCATGACCATAATACGATCAGCCTTTAAAACGGTCGCAAGACGGTGAGCAATGACCAATGTAGTGCGCCCTTCCATTAATTTTTCCAATGCTTTTTGCACCAGCATTTCACTTTCTGCATCAAGGGCTGAGGTTGCCTCATCCAACAATAATATTGGTGCATTGCGCAAAATAGCACGCGCAATGGCGATACGCTGCTTTTGCCCACCCGATAGGGTAACACCGCGCTCGCCAACTTGCGTATTAAAACCATCGGGCAATTCATGGATAAAATCATAGGCATTGGCAGCACGCGCGGCATTTTCAATCTCGCTCATGCTGATATCTGGGCGGCCAAAGGCAATATTATCACGCATTGTACCATCAAAAATAGCGACATCTTGTGGGACATAGGCAATATGGTCACGAATATCAAAAGGATCGGCCAAAGTGAGATCTTGACCATTTATAAAAATCTTACCGCTTTGTGGATCATAAAAGCGCAACAAAAGCGCAAAAATTGTGCTTTTACCAGAACCCGATGGGCCGACAAAGGCAACATTTTCGCCCTGCTCCACTGCAAAACTTAAATGATGAGTGGCTTGGAAATCCGGCCTTGTTGGATAGGTAAAGGAAACATCGTCAAACTGCACGCTGCCGCCCATATCCTTAGCAATGGCGCGCGCATTTTGTGGCTTGGTAATATCAGATTTTTCGTCCAATAATTCAGCAATACGTTCAGCCGCGCCCGTTGCTTGTGCAAGTTCAGCGCCAACTTCGGATAATTGTCCAAAGGAGCTTGCCGCAAAAACTGCATATAACACAAATTGACCTAAAGTGCCGCCGCTCATTTTGCCGGCAAGCACGTCATTAGAGCCAATCCATAAAACAGCAACGACGCTGCCAAAAACCAGAAAAATAGCAAATCCAGTTAAAAAAGCCCGCGATTGCACCGATTGGCGCGCCGCATTAAACGCCTTATCAACCAATTTCTTAAATTGCGATGAAACAAAATTTTGCGCATTAAAAGCTTGTACGGTGCGGATTGCTGCGATTTGCTCACCCGCCAAAGCATTAGCCTCCGCTAGCCTATCTTGTGCTTTACGGGTTCGTACACGCACTTTACGACCAAAAGCAATAAGCGGAATAACAATGATGGGAATGGTAATTAATACCAATGTTGATAATTTCGGGCTGGTGATAATCATCATAATTACAGCGCCCACTGCCATAATAATATTGCGCAAAGCGACAGACACGCTGGCACCCACGGCGGATTTAATTTGGGTTGTATCGGCGGAAAGACGCGAGACGATTTCACCAGAATGAGAGCGATCATAAAAACCCGGCGACAAGTCAACCACATGAGAAAAAACATCACTGCGTAAATGATTGACGACTTTTTCACCAAGGGTAATAACAAAATAATAGCGCGCAGCAGAGGCAAGACCTAAAATGGCTGCTAAGACCAGCATCATAACAAAGTAAGAATTAATCATTTCGCCGCTGCTATCGGAAAAACCATGATCCAACATACGACGAATGGCAATAGGTAATGCCAACATAACAAGAGCTGCAACAATTAATGAAATAAGCGCCCCCAAACAAATGCCGCGATTGCGCTTGATATAGGGGAAAAGTACCTTTAACGGTCGCGTTTTTTTACCATTTTTTTGGTTTTTACTGTTTTTTTCATCTTTTTTGCCGCGAAATAATGCCATTTTACTTTGTGCCCTTGTTATCGTCGTCATGCTGATGTATAGGCAGAATCTGATTTTTGAAAGCCTGTAATGTTAGATAGGTTTTCTTTAGCAAAAGATTAGTTGGTTCGCACCCCTCAAATTGGGATTAGCGGAATAAAGTTCAGGAAACGATAATGAAAGCTGACATTCATCCAAATTATCATGCCATCAAGGTTGTTATGACCAATGGTACAGAATACATGACCCGTTCAACATGGGGCAAAGAAGGCGATACTCTTAACCTTGATATCGATCCAAATTCTCATCCAGCTTGGACTGGTGGTTCACAGGGTCTTGTTGACCGTGGTGGCCGCGTATCCAAGTTCAAGAATCGTTTTGGTAATCTTGGTATCTAAGCCTTTGGCAAATATTTCAATTAACCCATTGATATCTAATTGAAATATTTTTCCTTCTAAATATGTTTTGTATTTTATTTTTAAAATAGAATAAGCATATTTGGGACAATTTTAAAAAAGCCGCGCATTGCGCGGCTTTTTAATTATATTTAGATTTATAAAACAAAAAATCAGCTCGTTATAAAATGCAGGGCTAAAAATAATAATGAGTTTAAATAAATTGTGGCCTAATTTTTGTGTCATTCTGCTATATGAAACATGAAAAGCAATTTTATTTTTTTCACATAACTCAATAGGTCAAAATAAGGTTTGGATAAATCATGGTAAAGCTCAACAAGCCAGTATTACTCGCCCGAATCGGTGCAGCCCATGGCATTAAAGGCGAAGTGCGTATAAAAAGCTTTACAAGTGACCCACTCGCTTTGGGTGATTATGGCGCGCTTTTTGATGCAAATGGCAATATTATCAAAATTTTATCGCTGCGTCCGCAAAAAGATATGCTCGTTGCTAGGCTTGCTGGCATTGATAGCCGCGAAAAAGCCGAAAGTCTTAATGGCAAAGAAATTTTTGTCGAGCGTGATCAATTACCTGAAGACCTTGAGGAAGATGAATTTTATCTTGAAGATCTCATCGGTCTTGCAGTCCATGATCTAGACAACACACCAATAGGCAAAGTGCGAAGCCTGTATAATTTTGGTGCTGGTGATCTTATTGAAATGAGCGATAAAACCGGTAAGCTCGTCTTTATTCCTTTTACCCAAGCAGCGATTCCAACCATTGATATTGCAGGTGGTAAAATTATCATTGACCCAACACTTGCTGGCTTAGTGAGCGAAAAGGAAGATGAATTTACCGATGCCGAGCTTGCTGAAGCACAAAAATTAGCCAATAGCTCACTTCTTAAAAACTAGCGATAAATAGCGGATCATTTGTCATGGCCTTTAATGCTCATATTTTAACGCTTTATCCTGAAATGTTTCCAGGTTTTCTTGGTCAATCACTAGCGGGCAAAGCATTACAACAGGAAATATGGTCGTGTAACCCAATCCAGATTCGCGATTTTGCAACGGGCCGACACCGCAATGTTGATGATACACCATCAGGGGGTGGTGCAGGCATGGTGATGAGGGCGGATGTTTTAGCAAGCGCAATTGATTCGACCCCTGCCCATTTGCCGCGTTTTTTAATGAGCCCACGCGGTAAGCCATTTAATCAAGCTATGGCGCATGAAATTGCCGGCCTTGATGGCGCAACCTTTATTTGCGGCCGTTTTGAAGGTGTTGACCAACGGGTCATTGATCAGAGAAATTTGCAAGAAATATCAATTGGTGATTATATATTATCCGGCGGTGAAACTGCAGCTTTGGTCATTCTTGACGCAATTATCAGGCTTTTACCCGGTGTCATGGGCAATATGGAATCAGCAAGTGTTGAAAGCTTTGAAGCAGATCTCCTTGAGCATCCCCATTATACTAGGCCACAAGAGTTTGAAGGCATTGCCATTCCTGATGTTTTAACTTCTGGCAATCATAAGGCGATCAATGCTTGGCGCCAACAGCAGGCGGAAAATATTACTCGTGAACGCCGGCCCGACCTTTGGGATAAATATTGTAAAAATACGAGTAAAGCTTGATTTATCACCTTTGCTAGTGTAAGGGCTACTCACAAGTTTTAGAAATCACTTTTCTAGATCCTTAAAATCAATAACGAGATTATCCGCTCCTGCCAATTGGCATAGTTTGAAGATAAATATTTATCAAACAAGTGTTTGGGCGTTCTGGCTTGTTGAGAAGAACAAGAAGGTCTTACATTATGACAAATATTATTGCTCAGATCGAAGCTGAACAATGTGCAAAGATTGAAGCAAAGCGCGTTTTGCCTGCTTTCCAACCTGGTGACACAGTTCGCGTTCTCGTACGTATTACTGAAGGTACACGTACACGCGTACAGGCTTATGAAGGCGTTTGTATCGCTCGCAAAGGCGGCGGCTTGCAAGAAACATTTACCGTTCGCAAAATTTCTTTTGGTGAAGGCGTTGAACGTGTATTCCCAGTTTATTCTCCACTTGTTGAAGGTGTTGAAGTTGTTCGTCGCGGTAAAGTTCGTCGTGCGAAGCTTTACTACTTGCGCGGCCTAACTGGTAAGGCTGCTCGTATTGTTGAGAAAAAAGACAATCGCAATAAAAAAGCTGCAAAATAAGCTTTTATAAAGTTTTTATTCTTAAAAATGCCAGATAGGAAACTATCTGGCATTTTTTATGGTTATGACTTTTAGGTGCATATATTGATGGCGCTAAAGCACGAAAAAAATTAGCCACGCTTAATATTAAAAGCAAATACTAGGGTCCAAACCCTAGATAATTATAATTGCTCAAAAATTAATATATGACATGCGCAGTACCTTTAATATTCAAATTAAGATTAAAGCGCGAAATCCATTCATTTACTAATTTTCTTATTATAAATTGATAGTTCAATTGCATTTTAATAAAAACTATTTTTAAATAACAATAAATTTAAACATGATTGGAAAATCATACTATGACAAATAGTCAATTAAACAGCAGTGAATTTACACTACAAGAAATTATAGTGTTAAAAAATATTGCACGTCAAGCAACTGAAATACGTCCTATTCGGCAAGGTCGTATTATTGTACCCCTTTTATCCTTCTTTTGTGGTTTTCCAATTCTCATCATATCAATAGCAATATTTGTCTTTATTATTTCTATAAGTCATGAACTTACTAATAAAGAAATATATAGCTTTATTGGCGCTTCAATATTTCTTTTCCTTTTAAGCCTAATTGCTTTGTTTAAAGGGTTTAGGAATTTTTTAGGTAAGGGTAAACCTATTATTACCTTAACCCCTGAGGGGTTTATTATACCCAAAGGCAATAGGTTTATTCCTTGGAATTTGGTTATCAGCTATAATATGACAATGATAAGCCTTCTGTCACAAATCATAGAATTTAAGGTGGCAAAATCGCTTGAAGATAAAGAACAAGTTTTAGCCCATAAGCCTAAAGTCAAAGGCGCTCCCAAAAAAAAGCCAACTTATAAAGTGGCAGTGGCAGGATTGGGTTATGAAGGCTTAACAACTGATAAGATGATGCAGCTAATCGAAACTTATATGGCCGCTGATGCCGCAAGAACAGTCTTAAACGACCTTAATGTTGCATATAATTAAGATTATGGATAGTTAAATACTATAAAATTAAAACACCCTTATGTACCGTGATACATAAGGGTGTTTTTTAAAACCGGCTCTTTTATCTAATGATAAAATAACTTTAAACTTCAGCACGCAGTGCTTCAATTTCATCTTTAATTAAAAGCTTTTTGCGTTTTAGATCAGCGACCACAAGGTCATCAACGGATGGAGCATTACTAGCTGTCTTAATTTCAGCCTCTAGAGCATCATGTTTTTTTTCTAATGCTTCAAGATGTGCAGATATAGTCATTATAGTACCTCCATTTTGTTAAACTCTTTAAATACTATGTTGCAATAAATAATTATTGCTTACCCTTTAGATTTATGGATTTTTAAATTTTGATCAAGGGGGTTGTGCATTAAAATTTATTTATTTATCTTTTTTTTCAAATATTACCTAGATTGCCAAAAGCATGTTTTGATTGCCAATAAAATTGTGCTAACATGCGCGCGAAAACATGGTGGTCGGACAACACAAAAATACTCCTTGGCTATCATTTGATTAAAATTTAAGTAATTCCGCCTTTAACAGTCGCTTTCAAAAAAAAGCAGGAAAAAAATGGCCTTTGAACAAGAACAAGTTGAAGTGAAGCTAGCTGTTGCCCGTTTAAAACAAGATCATGCCGATTTTGATGCTGCAATAAATGCGATGAGCGCACAAGGTTGCGATCCGCTGCAAATTCAACGGATCAAAAAGAAAAAACTGGCGATTAAGGATCAATTGCAAAAACTGGAAGACCAGATCATTCCTGATATTATTGCATAATGCAATTTATGGATTGCAACCCAACTTTTAACTTCTTGCTTATTCCATCCCTAACAACGCATAAAGAGGAAATTGTCGATGTCAGAGGTCAATGCAGATATTGCCATTATCATGGGTAGCCAATCCGATTGGGATACAATGCGCCACGCAGCCGATACGCTAGACGCACTTGATATTTCCTATGAGGCACGCATTGTATCTGCTCATCGCACACCAGATCGTCTGGTTTCTTTTGCCAAGGGCGCAAAGGGGGCGGGCTTTAAAGCGGTTATTGCTGGTGCTGGCGGTGCTGCCCATTTGCCCGGCATGACAGCAGCAATGACCCCCTTACCAGTTTTTGGTGTGCCAGTGCAGTCAAAAGCATTATCAGGACAAGATTCGCTTTTATCCATCGTACAAATGCCTGCTGGCATTCCAGTTGGTACTCTTGCTATTGGTAAGGCAGGCGCTGTAAATGCCGCACTTTTATGTGCTGCTATGCTGGCAGTTTATGATGACGATCTTGCTAACCGTCTTGATGTTTGGCGCGCCAGTCAAACCGCCAGCGTTGCTGAATTTCCGGTAGACGAGGTGTAAGGATGAAAAAGCTACAACTCGGCGATACTATTGGCATTATTGGCGGTGGGCAACTTGGGCGCATGTTAGCAATGGCAGCAGCACGCCTTGGTTTCAAAACCATTATTCTTGATCCACAAAGCGATTGCCCTGCTGCACAATGTGCCAATGATGTAATTATTGGCTCCTTTGATGATGAGATTGCATTAAATCGCCTTGGCGAATTATGCGATATTATTACTTATGAATTTGAAAATGTTCCGGTGGCAGCCATCGATAAATTGGCGCAAAATCACACTATCGCACCTCACCCAGCCGCACTTGAAATTGCTCAAGACCGGTTTTTGGAAAAAAAACATCTCAATGAATGTGCAATCACTACTGCACCTTGGCGCCCCGTCGATGATCTTCCGTCACTTTTGGCGGCAATTGCTGCTTGCGGGGGAAAGGGCATTTTAAAAACGCGCCGTTTTGGTTATGACGGCAAAGGGCAAGTGCGGATATCCAGTGAAGATGAAAAAGAAGCCGAGAGCGCTTTGGCAGATATTGGCAATCAACCAGCAATTTTTGAAGGTTTTGTTGATTTTAGCCGCGAGATTTCAGTCGTTGCGGCGCGTTCGCAAGATGGCAAGGTTGCATTCTTCGACATCCCCGAAAATCGTCACAGCGATGGCATTTTGCGCCGTTCTACTATTCCGGCAGCCATTTCTGATGACACAGCCAATCAAGCCCGCCAATATGTTGAAACTTTGCTCCATGCGCTAAATTATGTTGGCGTTATAGCGGTTGAATTTTTTGTGTTGGCGGATGGTCGTTTGATTGCCAATGAATTTGCGCCGCGTGTGCACAATTCTGGCCACTGGACCGAGGCTGCCTGCGTCATATCGCAGTTTGAGCAACATATCCGCGCCGTTGCTGGCTTGCCGTTAGGCGACCCAAAGCGTCACAGCGATTGTGTGATGGAAAACCTTATTGGCAATGATGTAGAGCGCCTTCCACAATTAGTGAATGAGCCGGATGTTTTAATTCACCTTTATGGTAAAAGCGAAGTTCGTGAAGGGCGTAAAATGGGGCATTTTACGCGGCTTGTTTCTTGATATTTGACACGAGCTCGGCCAAATTTAAAAGGCCAATGTCTCAAGTCATTAGGCGGCTCTCTTGGTTGCTAAATCATTGAATTGATTCTCTACAGCAACCAACGAGGGTTAAAACGGTATGAGCAAATTTGTATTATCGGCAAAAATGCTGTTTATTAAAGCAAATGCCTCGTAAAAACAAAATCTTTACGGGGAAAGGCTTGACAAATAGGCACTTTACAGTTTATCAGACAGCAGATTTTAAGAGTCCCCTATTGGGGCTTTTGTGTTATGCCCGGCGACGGGTTGCAAAAAACGGTGATTGATATGAAGATTAAGAATTCGCTTAAAGCGCTTATGGCCCGTCACCGCGACAACCGTATGGTTCGCCGCAAGGGTCGTATTTACATCATTAATAAGACTGCACCACGCTTTAAAGCCCGTCAGGGTTAATTGTGTGGCTGGTCAATATCATTTAGATATTGGTTAAACCAGCAAGCATTTTAATTATCATGGCCTGCTCTTTGAGTGGGCCATTTTAGTTTTCATGGGACAGAATTAGCCTTGTTATCAATTGCTTTTTTGCATTTAATAAAAGCTTATTGCCACATTATATTTGTTGTAAATAGTATGATGAGCATAAATAAAAGGCATAATAGGTTTATTTTTTATAGGCTCAAACCTATATATTACGATATAATTTTATATTCATCAGGTTGTTTTTATGAAGCACGGTGGTACAGAAATACCTTTTTGGCAATATAAAACTCTCAACCAAATGACCAAGGCCGAATGGGAATCGCTTTGTGATGGTTGCGGGCGGTGTTGCATGCATAAGCTTGAAGATGAAGACAGCGGTGATATTTATAATAGCAGTGTTGGCTGCAAACTGTTAAATGGTGAAACCTGCCTTTGTAATAATTACCCCAGCCGAAAATCCATTGTACCTGATTGTATCCAGCTAACCCAAGAAATTATAGAAACGGTAAAATGGCTGCCCGATAATTGCGCCTATCGATTAATTAGCGATGGCAAGGATCTTGAATGGTGGCATCATCTTGTTTCCGGTAGCCGTGAAACCATTCATGAGGCTGGCATTTCGGTGCGCGGTAAAGTGCTTGTGCATGAAGATGAATTGCATGATCCTGAAGACTATTTGCAATATGTAACGGAAATTATTTATAAAAATCTTTCATAGATTTTATTATTGTAATCTCAGTTTTTGACAAGTGGGAATAATAAAGCAGGAATAAGAATGAGCTTTTCACCCTTTCAGAAAATAGAAGCTGATCGCTCGAAGGCCATGCTTTTATTAGGCGACCATGCAAAACGTGATCTACCCGAAGAATATGGCGCACTTGGTCTGCCAAAATCAGAATTTGAGCGTCACATTGCTTATGATATTGGTGTGGAAGCACTTTTAAAAGCTTTGCAGAAAAAACTTGGCATTCCAGCTTTAATGAGTGGCTTTTCGCGGCTCTTGATCGATCCCAATCGCGGCGAGGATGATCCAACCCTTATTATGCAAATATCAGATGGTACGACCATTGCTGGCAATTATCCGTTAAGCGAAGAAGAGCGACAAAAGCGCATTAATCAATTTTATCGCCCCTATCATGATGCAATCGCCCAAGAATTATCCACCATTGCCAATGAAACCCAAATAGCACCATTTATTGTGTCGCTTCATTCCTTTACTCCCAATTGGCGTGGTCAAAGCCGTCCATGGCATATTGGCTTATTATGGGATAAGGACGGGCGTGCCGCCCTGCCGCTTCTTGATATGCTGTGCCAGGAAGGTGATCTCGTTGTTGGTGATAATGAACCTTATGATGGCGCATTAATTAATGATACGCTTTATAAAAATGGCACAAAAAACGGCTATGCCCATATTTTGATTGAGATTCGCCAAGACCTCATCATTGATGAGGCAGGCGTTGACGCTTGGGCGGAGCGATTGGCACCAATGCTTATTGATTTAAATAGTCGCAAAGAAATGCATGAAGTACAACATTTTGGCTCACGTGCCTATTGAATGAACTAAGTTAGATTTTGTAATAATGTGCATAAGCCTTAATATGACAGTTTTTAGCGTTTAAAATTTTACAAATGCCTGCATTTTGGCTAATAGGAAACCTAATTTGAGCATTATCAAAGCGGCTACAATCGGCCATGCTTTAACAATGCTGCCAATAGTCAGCTTCTTATAAAAGCTTTGATGAGGCAATGAAAATTTGCTGTGTATTTAATCGACATAGCTTTGATTGATTAACTTTATAAAAAGTTTCCTGTGCTTTTTTAGCGCAAGATTATTATGTTGAAATTCACCAATGTGGAGAGTCTCGTGAGTGATATTTTAGATGAAACACAAGCGGTAGCTGTTGGTCAGCTTCGTTCCTTTATCGAGCGTATTGAACGCCTTGAAGAAGAAAAGAAAACCATCAGCGATGATATCAAAGATGTTTATGCCGAATGTAAAGGTTCTGGTTTTGATACCAAGGCGGTGCGGGCGATTATTCGTTTGCGCAAAAAGGAAGAAAATGAGCGTCAGGAAGAAGAAGCAATGCTTCAGCTTTATAAAGATGCTTTAGGCATGCCATAGGGCGCTATGCCATTTAATATTTTTTCAAAAAAGCCCATTGATTTTAATGGGCTTTTTATTTGTTAAAAAATAACGGTGCCTATTGGCGCTTTAATGTAAACCACCAACGCCAAGCAGAGTTTCGATAATGGTGGGATCTTGCTTCAAATCTTGCGGTGTGCCTTTAAAAGCAATTTGGCCACGCTCCAAAATCAGTAAATGATCGGCAAATTCTAATGCTGGTTCAATCCTTTGTTCAACCAGTAAAATGCTCATATCATTACTTTGAGCCATTTTTTTCAATGCCGCCATTAATTCATCGCAAATAACTGGCGCTAAGCCTTCAAGCGGTTCATCTAGCAATAATAGTTTTGGTTTGCCCAAAATAGTTCTTGCGGTTGATAGCATTTGTTGTTCGCCGCCCGATAATTGCCCACCCATATTATTACGCCGTTCTTTCAATCTTGGGAAAAGCGCATAGGCTTCTTCGATTGCGGTTTTTGGCCGTTGTTTAAGACCAGCAATCAAATTTTCCTCAACGGTTAGCGTTGGAAAAATATCTCGAGTTTGTGGCACAAGCCCAAGTCCAGCCAGTGCACGCTCACTTGGGCTAAATTTGCTAATATCTCTGTTCCCCAATTTTATTGTGCCACTATAATGGCGAGTAAATCCAGCAAGGCTTGCAAAAAGCGTTGTCTTACCAACACCATTGCGACCAAGAATGGCAAGGCGTGAGCCGCTGGCCACTTCAAAACTCACATCTTCAATGATACGGGTTTGCCCATAACCACTATTCAGCCCATTAACGGTTAAAGATAAGGCGGTCATTGTGCATAACTCCCCAAATAAGCGGTTCGCACATGGCTATCTTGAATGACATCTTGCGGCGATCCATCAAAAATAACGCTGCCTGCTGCCAAAACAATAACGCGGCTTGCAAAGCGAAAAACCAGATCCATATCATGCTCGATCATTAAAACCGCAAGATCATCGGGCAGGCTTGCAAGGGCATCTTCAATTAAACCCGTTTCGCTTTGCGGCACGCCAGCGGCAGGTTCATCCAATAGTAAAACCTTGGGATGCATGGCAAGGCTAATGGCAATTTCAAGCAAACGTTGTTGACCATAGGCAAGAAAGGCAACCTTTTGTAAAGCAAGACTATCAAGGCGCAGCTTGGCAAGAATTGCATAGGTTTCATCCATGATATGCGACATTTTACGATAATTACCAAAGATGCGATTGGTTTTGCCTTCATTCTGCATAAGCGCAAGAGCAATATGCTGTTCTGGGGTCATATCCTTAAATAATCGTGTTACCTGAAAGCTCCGCACCAAGCCTTTACGTACTCGATTAGTAATTTTAGTATTGGTAATATCTTCGCCAGCCAAAATAACCGCACCAGCGCTTGGTTTTAAATGGCCAGTTACCAAATTGACCAAAGTTGTTTTACCTGCGCCATTGGGGCCGATAAGGGCAAGGCGGTCACCCTTTTGCATGGACAGTGAGACATTATTGGTAACGGCTAATCCGCCAAAGTTTTTTAAAAGACCAGAAACCTCAAAAATCGCCGTCATGATTTTTTTAACCTCACCAATTTTAATAGTTTTTGCAGGCTTCCATAAAGTCCTTGCGGGGCAAAAAGCACCACAGCTATCAACACTGCGCCAATGATGGTTAGCCAATAAAAGGGATTGGCAGCCGAAACGATGTGTTCAAACCATAAAAATGTAACCGCACCGATAAGTGCCCCATAAAGTGAGCCGGTACCACCAACCACCAACATAACCAAGGATTCTGCCGATAGGGTAAAGCTTAAACTATCAAGACCAACCACTTGCGTTGAAATAGCATTTAAAGCGCCGCCAATGCCAGCAACGCTACCCGCTATAATATACATGCGTAATTGATTGGAGCGGATGGATGCACCCATAGCCTCAACCCGTACAGGATCTTGCTTAATGGCTTGACATAATAACCCAAAGGGCGAGCGCACAATGAAAATAAGTATAAAAACAACGAGGACAAGCAAAAATAAGCCATATAAATACGCCGTCTGCCCCCAAAGATCAAATTCGAAAATACCCAAAAGCGCATCAACACTGATGCCACCAAGCCCATCACTGCCGCCCGTGCATTGCGATGCTTTATTAGCAATTTCATGAAATAATTGCACCACTGCTATAGAGAGCACAAGTTGTGCAAGCCCATGGGCGCGAAGAATAATTGCACCCGATATTAGTCCGGCACATGCGCCAGCAATAAGGCCAATAAGGGTCATTAAAATGGGATCATGAATACCAAAATGGGCGCTAGCTATGCCAGCTGCATAAGCACCGGTGCCAAATAATGCTGCTTGACCTAGAGTTGCAATACCGCAATAGCCAGTAATAAGATCAAGCGATAAAACCAATAGTGCAATAGATATGATGCGGGTCAATAATGCAAGATTGTCAGGAAAGACATAAAAGCCAATAAACCCTATGCTAAGGATAAGAATAAGAACGGTTGGGGTTGCAAAATTTAAGCGTTTTGGCACTTTGTAACGAGATATCTTAGCCTCGTGCATTATTGGGGAAGTGCTATCTTTTGATTTATGATCGCTCATCTTTTCATCCTTCCAACAAGACCACGCGGAAAACACATGACAATGATAATCACCGCAAGATAGAAGAAAAATTCGCCATATTCAGGTACAATATAGCGGCCGGTTGTATCAATCGCGCCAAGTAAAAGGCAGGCAATCAAAGCTCCCGGTATTGATCCAGCACCGCCAATAGACACCACCACTAAAAACGTCACCATATAGCGCATGGCATAATAGGGGTTAAGCGGCAATAATTCCGCACCAATAATGCCACCAAAGGCAGCAAGACCAATGGCAAGGGCAAAACTTAAAGTATAAATAGTTTGGGTTTTAATGCCTAAGATTTGTGCCATATTGGCATTGTCCACCGCGGCACGCAGCTTAATGCCAAAACGCGTACGTTCAATTAACAACCACAAACTAAGAGCAATAATCATGCCAGAGGCAATAACAAATAGCCGCTGGGCAGCAATAGCGCGGAAACCAATATCAACCGAACCTTGCAAAAATTCTGGTATGGCAATGGTTTTTAATGTTGGGCCAGCCAGATAATTGGTTATACCGATAATCACAAAGGTGATGCCAATGGTCATTAACACTTGGGTGAGTTCGGGCGCACCATAAATTCTGCGATATAAAAAACGCTCAAGCGGAATAGCAATCAAAATTGTGATAAAAATCGCCAATGCCATTGCCGCAAAATAGTTTAAATGGAGTTCGCTGACCCCATAGGCGGCAAGATAGCCGCCAATCATGGCAAAGGCACCATGGGCAAGATTAACCACACGCATTAAGCCCATAGTGAGTGATAGGCCAATGGAAATGATAAATAAAACCGTTCCATAGGCAAATGCATCAACACCGATGCTTGCTATTGTTTGCAACACATCTTTCCCCTTATGGATTATATGATAAAAGTCGTTTTACACGCACAACAAAATATAAGAGCCAGCCATTTTAGCATTTTTAAGTAAGCATGCTCTAACTGATGATGAAACCGTTTCTTTACAATTAGAGCGCCGATCTGATTGGATGAGATCAGCGCTCTAATCCATTGTTTACACCGCATTTTTATCCGAAAACCGCTTCACACTTTTTATAAAACGCTCTAATTCTGCTCCAAGCCGGGGTCACCCTGCATTTCAAAGGTTTCAATCTCTTTGTTATAAAACTGTCCAGCATCATCCTTGGCAATTTCGCGCAGATAAATATTTTGGGTAATATGGCGAGAATTAGGATCAATTGACACAGGCCCTCGTGGGCTTATCCATGCCATACCTTTTACCGCATCAACCGCCTTTTGCGCATCTTTTTTGCCATTAGTCGCTTCAATCATTTTATAAATGACATGCATGCCATCATAGGCGCCAACAGCGGTGAAGGATAATTCTTGTCGGTTGCCAATTGCTTTTTGTGCACCTTCAACAAAGCGTTTATTTTCTGGTGAATCATGGGAAATTGCATAATGAAAAGTGGTAAACATACCAAGTGCACTTGCCCCTAAGGCAGGTAGGTCACTTTCTTGCGTTAAATCACCGGGGGCAAAGAGCGCAATATTTGCATTCTTCAAACCATTATCCGCATAGGCTTTCATAAAGCCAAGAGTGGTTGGACCAGCAGGTAAAAAGGCAAAGGCACCATCGGCTCCTGAATCCTTGATGCGTTGCATAATTGGACTAAAATCATTGGTAGCAAGCGGCATGCGCAAGGACGAAACAACCTCGCCACCTGCCTTTTGATAAGCGGTAATAAAGGCTTTTTCTGCATCAATACCGGGGCCATAATCACTTACAACTGTAATGATTTTTTTAGTGCCTTTATTCATCACCACTTGGCCAAGCGGTGTTACCACTTGCGGCAAGGTAAAAGATGTGCGCACCACATAAGGGCTTTGGGTGGTTATGCTGGAAGTTGCGGCATTCATAATAACCATCGGTACATTGCCCTGTTTTAATAAGGGGGTGACAGCCATGGCATCAGGGGTAAAGAAAAAACCGCCAATATATTGGATTTTTTCGCGCACAATTAATTCTTGCGCAAGCGATTTTGATTTGGCAGGATCAGCACTTGGCACATCACGATAGATAATTTCAATTGTATCATCACCGATCTTATTGCGATGCTCAGCAATATAAGTATCAATGCCTGCTTTAAAATTTTTACCTTGCAACGCAAAAGGCCCAGAAAATGGTCCGATAATACCAATCTTAATCGTATCAGCGTAAGCTGCGCCCGCCACAAGGCTAAAGCCTGCCAGTAATGCAATAAAATAGCGTTTCATGTTTCCTCCCAATTTTTTATTTTAAATTCAGTAATTGACCCTCATTCCTTGCCATATTATTTGTTTGAATTTTCTTGTTTGGCTCTCAAAAGCATTTCATTCAATCTAAACTTTGTAAACCTGTATAATTTTCGGCAAAAACCTTTTGTGCCGCTTTTGAAGACACAAGATAATCAAACTCGGTGCGTTGCATTTTTTGGTCAAAGGCACTTAATTCATGAAAGCGATGCATCATCATGGTTGTTGCCCAAGAAAAACGTTCAGCTTTCCAAATGCGTGCCAAAGCTTTTTTTGAGTAATCATCAATGCCAGCATTGGATTTTTCAATATAATATTCAGTGAAAGCCTGCCATAAATAGCGTACATCGCTTGCGGCAAGGTTTAAGCCCTTAGCTCCGGTTGGAGGTACAATATGACCAGCATCACCGGCAAGAAATAGCCGGTCAAAACGCAAAGGTTCAGCAACAAAAGAACGTAAAGGCGCGATACTTTTTTCAAGGCTTTTGCCACCTTGCAACCTATCAGCATATTTTTGTGGTATGCGCTGGCGTAATTCATCATAAAAAGCGGCATCAGTCCAATCTTCAACATGATCGGTTAAGGCAACTTGCAAATAATAGCGGCTTCTTGTGAGAGAGCGCTGCGAGCAAAGAGCAAAACCACGCTTGCTATTGGAATAAATCAATTCATCGGCAATTGGTGGCTCATCAACTAATAATCCAAGCCAGCCAAAGGGATAAAGGCGTTCATATTCAACTATTTTTTCTTGCACAGTGCGCCGGCTAATACCGTGAAAACCATCGCAACCGGCAATAAAATCGGCTTCAACCTGATGGGTGACGCCGTCCTTTTTAAAACTAATGCGACAATTATCACCTTGATAATTTTCAATGACGACATCATCAGCTTCATAAATGCTTGGCGCACCGCAATTTTTACGCTCTTTCATTAAATCTTGGGTGACTTCAGTTTGGCCATAAACCATTACTGAACTATGTACTGTTTCGCTAAAATCAATGCGGTGAACATCATCATCAAAGGCAAGCTCAACACCAAAATGCACATGGCCCTCCAGCTCCATGCGAATACCTGCGCCAGCTTCATGAAGAAGTTTTCTTGTGCCATCTTCCAAAATACCTGCCCTGATGCGAGATAGCACATATTGCGGCGACTTGCGCTCGATAATTAAAGTATCAATGCCTTGCTTGTGCAATAATTGCCCAAGCAAAAGACCTGCAGGACCTGCGCCAATAATGGCAACTTGCGTTTTCATTTTTCCTCCCAAATGATGTTATGCCTTTACTGTATTGATAAACTTTGCTCCATTTAATACCTCCGCCGCTAATAATAGCGCTGCACCGCTTGCTTGGCATATTTGTGGTAAAACCAACCATTCTAATGTCCAAGCAGCGCCAGAGCGTTCATTTTCATGTATCATCGATTGATGAAGCGCGCCCATAAGCCCTGCATTAAAGCGTCCAATAGCCACCAAGGTTTCAGCCGCAATTGGGTTATGCTTATGAGCCATGGCTGAGGACGCGCCGCCGCCTTGTAAAACGAGTTCTCCCACCTCATTTTGGGCAAGCAAAGCGATATCTTGACCGATTTTACCAAGGGCACCGCTGATAAGGCTTAATAAATGACCCGCGTCAATAATCGGTTTGCGGTTGCTTTGCCATGAATGTGGCAAGTTCAACCCCAAATCCTTCGCCATAAAATTAGCAATTTCTGTCGCTTTGCCATCAAAACTTTTGCCATTGCCAATTGGGCCTGCAAGCTGCAAACGCAGGATTTTTTGTCGATAAAAACCAAAATCGGCGGAAATATCCTGCAACAGCGCCTTCCATTGCTGGATTTTGTCAAAAACGGTAAAAGGCAAAGCCACCTGCATTCGGGTATGCGCCATAAGTTGCGTTGCGCCCTGTTGGAATTGCATATCAGCAAGCAATGCAATTAAGGCTTTAATGCGCTGTTCAAAAATATCCAAAATATTGCTTAGGCGCAGCATCAAGCCAGTATCGATAATATCTTGGCTGGTTGCGCCAAGATGCAAAGATTTTTGAAATTGCGGCGCGATATTTTGGCGCAATTGTCGCAATAATTCAGGCACAGCAACGCCGTCTTTTGCCATGGCAGCCGCAAAGCCATTTAAATCAGGGATAAATGTTTGGCAAGCATCATGAATTGCTGCCAAGGCTTCCTTTGTGATAAGCGTGTAATGTTCTTGCGCCTTGGCAAGGGCAAATTCCACCTTTACCATTGCGGTAATTTCAGCCTTTTTGGTAAAAAATGCGGCTATTTCTGTATCTTTAACCAGATCATCAACCAGCACTTTGAAGCCCCTTTTTTTAAAATTTTGAACTTTTTCTAAAATTCCATTTAATCGCAGATTAGATTTTAAGTAAAATGACTAATTGAATTGATAATATAACCTTGCCGTTATAGTTAAGCACAAAATTTCAATTTTAAAAGCAAAAAGGGGAAAGGTTATAAAACCTTTCCCCTTTATAGCAAAATTGTACATAAAAATGTCTAGCGAGCAGTCACTTTAGAAAACTGGCCATGAATACGATAACGCCATAGATAGCTGGTTAAAATCGCTTCAATAGCGCGTGGTTTAATACCCACGCCTTCCAAGGTGCGGCCTTCAGCTATTGCTTCACTTGAAACAATATTATCAAATTTCAACATTCTGATTTGATCTGCCGTTGCAATTTTAGGCATAAGCGGAATTTTTGCAAGCAAGCCAAAAACACCGCCCATTAATATGCCAAGACTATAGGGGATAGAAAGGAGCAAACGCTTGCGGCGAATAACATGCAGGGCTTCTTGCATAATTTGGCGGAACGTCATAACTTCAGGGCCACCTAATTCATAAGTTTTGCCCATTTCAATTTGACCATCAATGCTGCGAGCAATCATTTCAGCAACATCACCAACATAGACTGGTTGCATTTTATTCATGCCGCCCCCAAAAATAGGCAAGAACGGCGAAAAGCGAGCCATATCAGCAAATTTATTGAAGAAATTATCTTCAGGCCCGAAAATAACCGATGGGCGCAAGATAATTGCATCAGGATGTGCTTCGCGAACGGCTTTCTCGCCCTCATACTTTGTGCGTACATAATCTAATGATTGCGGCGCATTACCTGTTAAAGCTGATAAATGAATGAGTGGAATACCAGCACTTTGAGCAAGTTCGGCTACATTTTTTGCACCAGCAAGTTGAACATTGTCAAAGTTATTTTTGCCAGCATTAAACATTACACCCGGCAGAAAAATAGCTGCATCAGCATCAATCAAAGCACGAGCAACCGATTCACGAATGCGCACATTGGTTTTGAGCATTTGCGTTTGACCGACCTCACCAATTTGCAACATATAATAGGCTTGTTCAGGGCGGCGTACTGCAACGCGCACGCGATAGCCACGCTTGGTAAGAGCTTCAACCACATGTCGCCCAACAAAACCCGAACCACCAAAAACAGTAATTAATTTAGGGTGTTGGTAAAGATCAGGTCGTAGATCCATCTCGCTCTCCAGCTTTTTAAGTTACCAGTATTTTATTTGTTTATTATGCATTTGATCTAATCTAGCATAAATAAATCAAAATGTCCGTTTTGTTTTGGAATTGGTCTAATGATTTAAACCTTTTTTGAATGAACGCAAGTCTCTTCACGCAAACTCTACTGCTAAACGGTGATTTTTCGTCAAAAAATGTTTTATCATCAAAATGCACAAAAGTTTACCCATTTAAATCTAACTTATCCATATGCTCAATGGATAAATGATTCCCTTATTGCTTAAGCCCATTTTTATGCAACCAGCTTTGCAAATAGCGCGTAATTTTTTCATCGTCGCTTTGGGCAATATTAAATCGCATAAAACCAGATTTTGTTTGCGACAGTGAAAATACATTGCCGGGAGCAAGTATAATATTTTGCTTTAAAGCATCTTGGGCAAGATCGGCACTATCAAGCCCATTGGGCAGTTGCGCCCAAATAAATATCCCTGCTTGCGGTTTAATTGCAATTTTAAAGCCCATATTTTCAAAACGCGGTACTAGTCGAGAAGTAAGGCGGGCAAGATTGCTGCGTAAATTATCGCAATGACGGCGATAGCTACCATCTTTCAATATTTGATAGATAACTTCACCAGCAAAATTAATACCGCCCATCGCTGTTGCAATACGCAAATCAGACAATTTGCTCATCCAATCTTTGGGTGCAACAATATAGCCGCAGCGCATTGATGCCGAAATAGTTTTAGAAAAACTTCCCGTTAATGCGACTTGTTTTAAACCATCAAAAGCTGAAAAGCGTGGCGCCGGCTCATATTCAAAATCGGCAAAAACATCATCTTCAATAACCATCATGTGATTGTTTTCAATAATTTTTAAAATGCGATGGGCTTTAAGTGGTGATAAAATTGCCCCTGTTGGATTATGCATAGCAGAATTGGTAATATATAATTTAGGACTATGATCACTCACCAATTGGGCAAAAGCCACTTCATCTGGGCCGTCGCTTAAATAGGGAACACCAAAAGTTTTTACGCGGTGGGCGCGTAAGGTGGCCAAAAAATTAAAATAGCAAGGATCATCGACAAGAACGGTGTCGCCCGGTTCTAAAAGCAATCGGCACAGCAAATCCAGTGATCCCGTCGCGCAATCAGTTAGTAAAATCATGTCGGGCGACGCCTCAATACCATAATCGGTTAACCGGCGAGCAATTTGTGTGCGCAAACCAATATGGCCCTGAGCTGGGCCATAATCAGTCATAGCAGTTGACTTCGTGCGGGCAATTTGACGCAAGGGTTTTGACAAAATTTCTTCCGCCAACCAATGACTTGGCAACCAACCGCAGCCTGGCTTTAAAAAATCTGCACCACTTTCAAGCGATTGGCGTGATACCCATAAAGGATCAATCATACGGTCAAGTTGCGGCCCCATTTGTGCAAGATCCAACGGCTCATTATGACCAGACACAAAAAAGCCAGCGCCTTTTTTAGCACGGATTAATCCCTCATTGCAAAGCCGCTCATAGGCTTCAACAACAGTTGATTTTGAAACGCCCATTTTTTCAGCAAAACCACGAATAGATGGCAAACGTTCGCCGGCGCTTAAGTGGCGTGTAGCAATGCGCTCACGAATTTCTGCTATCACAAATTCGACCCGCGTAATCGGCATTGATTTTTCTTTATTACTAACTGTTATTGCTTTTTTCATTGCTGTTTTTTCCACTGCTGCTTCACCTTGCTTACAGAAATGAACCCGACATTTATAAATCCAAGAACAATCAGAATTGTACCTAGATTTTTATCAGTACAGTTTAATTAAATTGTACTGTACTGTATCTGGTAGTTTTATGCAACAGCCCTTAAAAAGACAGAATAAATAGCACTGTAAATTTGTCAAAATGGCGAATTTTGTCGGCAAGTTACAAAATACAAGATTTATAAGGGCAAAAAATGTCTGACGCTTCAATTGATATTACTAATGTTAGTCCAACAGTTACAAAAACCAAACAGTCCAATGGTTATTTAAATGGCTTTTTAGGTGTGGCTATTTTTGCCGGCTCCCTGCCCGCAACTCGCATTGGCGTTTTGGATATGAATCCATATTTTTTAACCACGGCACGTGCCACCATTGCTGGCATTTGCGCAATTTTGGTGGTTTATTTACTTAAAGCCAAACTGCCACAAAAACACGATATTTTTAGCCTTATCCTAACCGCTCTTGGTATTGTTGTTGGCTTTCCTTTATTCACTGCCCTTGCGTTACAGCATATAACATCTGCCCATTCCTTAGTATTTACCGCACTTTTACCTTTAATGACGGCAATTTTTGCGGTGTTGCGTGCAGGCGAGCGTCCCAAGCCGTTATTTTGGTTTTTTGCAATTATTGGTAGTTTATGTATTGTTGCTTACTCACTATTGCAGGGTTTTTCAGCTGCACCAATGGGTGATATCTATATGCTCCTCGCGATAATTTCAGCGGGCCTTGGTTATGCTGAAGGTGCTAAACTATCACGCCGTCTTGGTGGCCCATTGGTTATCTCCTATGCTTTGATAGTTTCGCTCCCGCTCATGATTATTTTAAGCATTGCATTTTGGCCAAGTGACATAAGCGCTATTTCAATAAATGGCTGGCTAGCCCTTGCCTATGTTAGCTTGTTTTCAATGTTTATCGGCTTTTTCTTTTGGTATAAGGGACTGGCTGAAGGCGGTATTGCCAAAATTGGTCAATTGCAATTATTGCAGCCCTTCATGGGCATGATATTATCGGCAGTTATCTTGCACGAACATGTCGATCTCATGATGATTATCGTGTCTTTGGGTGTTATTGGCTGCGTATTTGGTGCAAGACGCTTCGCGTGAGCCGATAAAAAAACTTAAAAAACAAATTCAAATATTTGCATTTCACAAATGGTTATTTTAACCCACTCATTCTTTGAGTGGGTTATAGATTTTATCCTGCTCAGTTTCAGGCATATTTTCAATATACGCATCAAATTTTTGCAATACTTCTGGGTGCTGGGCAATCCACGCCTGATAGGCGTTAATACTGGCCTGTAGTTTTGCTTTATCCTGTTTGGATAAAACAAGCCGCGTTAAATTATGGTCAAGAAAAAAACCACCACCTGCTTGCTTAGCTTCAATCGCTAACCCAAATTTTTGATCTTTACTTAAAAAAATGGGTTTTTGTTTTTTTCTTATCGGATTATTCGATAGCTGTGTGCGTAGTGGCTTTGTAAAAACCCAAGTATTAGGTGTCGGGTTTATTTTTAAAGCCTCAAGCACTTCAGCTTTTGTCAAACCATAATATGAGTAAACTCTACCAAGCCATCTATCGTGATATCCAACAATTTTGACGACTTTTAATCTGACATCATTAGGCACACTGCGCCAATATAAAACCCGCCACCAAATATATAGCCCCCAAAGGAAAACAGATAATATTATACCCCAAAAAAGTTTTTGACCTAGAAAAGTTAAAAACCGTATTTTTAAGGTCTCAACACCAAAAAGAAAAGTTACTTTAGTGGGATCACCAACACTTCTTATCATTGGTGAATTTCCGGATAAAGAAAGGTTATCAGGAGTTAAAAATCGAAACCAACTATAAGGCTTATGTTCTCTACGAGAATTTAATTTTTGTTGATTGCGCTGACCTAAATTAAATGTCACCCCACAATTTATTATTTTTCCAACATCACCGACATCATTCCAGCATTGATATCTAGCATAGCTATTTGGAATTATTTCGTAATTTTGTGAAACGCGCCAATCGTTCCATAAGCGTTTAATGCCAGCGTAACTACCCTCAAGAATTAAAAAACATATTGCTAACGCAGTAAAAAGCGTCCAAAAAGACAATACTAATATAATGATCCAATTCGTTCCGTATTTTAACCTAATTTTCTTTTTAGGTAATTCTATATCAACGCTATTATCTTTTATTTCACTCATTGGCTTATCACCCTTATTTAGATTTCTAAAATCGTTTAAGCGGCAAGTTTTCCAATAATATGATCAAGCAAAATGCGCCCCTTTTCGCTAGCGCGTAAGCGGCTATTGCCAATCATTTCAATAAGGCCATATTCTTGTAATTCAGCCATCACCTTATTATCAAGCGGCTTTCCGCGCAAGGATTCAAGCGAGTAAATATCCAGCCCTTCATAAAGGCGAAGCCCCATAAGCAGCATTTCATCGGCTTGATTATCTTTGGTTAAATATTCTTCCTCAATAATACCGTGGCCTTTTTCTTCAACCAAATCGCACCATTTTTCTGGCAATTTTTCGGTTATTGTAACGGTACGCTTATCACCTTCAATAAAACGACCATGCGCACCAGGGCCAATGCCTAAATATTGCTGATAGCGCCAATAAAGTAAATTATGCTGCGATTCAGCCCCCGGCACCGCATGATTAGATATTTCATAAGCGGGCAAACCACGCTTGGCCGTGATATTTTGGGTAATGTCATAAAGCAATGCTGCATCTTCAGGCTCTGGCAGTTTTAACTTTCCTGCTTCATAAAGGCGCTGAAAGGCGGTGCCTTCTTCAATAGTTAATTGATAAAGCGATAAATGATCAGCAGCAAGGTCAATTGCTTGATTTAACTCCCTCTCCCATGATTGCGGTGTTTGATTGGGGCGTGCATAGATAAGGTCAAAAGACAGGCGCGGAAAAATATCACGCGCAAGGCCAATTGCATAAATGGCTTGTTTAACATCATGAATACGGCCAAGACGTTTTAGCTCTACATCATCAAGCGCTTGCACACCAAGCGATAAACGGTTAACCCCAGCGCTTTTATAAGCACGGAAACGATCTGCCTCGACACTTGATGGATTGGCTTCCATGGTAATTTCTGCGCCACCTTCAATTGTCCAATGGCGGGCAATTTCATTTAATAAATGGGCAACGGTTTGCGGTTCCATTAAGGATGGCGTGCCACCACCAAGAAAAATACTGGTGATGGTTTTATGACCAATACGCTCGCGTAATGTTGCCATTTCACGCGAAAAAGCCGCACGAAAGCGCGGCTCATCAATACCGCGCATTCGTACATGGCTATTAAAATCGCAATAGGGGCATTTGGCCGCACAAAACGGCCAATGGATATAAATGCCAAAAGGCTCAAGCATTAATCTTCCAGCATATTTTCGGCAAAAAGTTTAAAGGCACGGGCACGGTGTGACAGCGCTTCACTATCACCTTTTTTCCAACCATGTTTTTGGGTGGCCGACATTTCACCAAAAGTGGTATCAAAACCTTCGGGCTGAAAAATTGGATCATAGCCAAAACCTTGATCACCACGCGGTGGCCAAACAATTATGCCTTCAATTTCCCCACGGAAATATTCGGCATGACCATCAGGCCAAGCAAGGCAAAGCACACTCACAAAGCGGCCATGACGTTGCTCATCACGCACTGCGCCTTTTTTATGCAAGGCAGTTTCCACCTTTTGCATAGCATGAGCAAAATCACGGCTACCATCGGCTTGAATAGCCCAATCAGCCGTATAGACACCTGGCTCTTTATTAAGGCTATCAACTTCTAAACCAGAATCATCTGACAAGGCTGGCAAGCCAGTCGCTTTGGCGGCAGCAAATGCTTTGATATAGGCATTTTGCTCAAAAGTGGTGCCCGTCTCAACAGGCTCAGGTAAACCAAGCTCTCCGGCTGATTTGGTATGAAAGCCAAATGGACCAATAAGCTCGGCAATTTCCTTTACCTTGCCAGCATTATGAGTGGCAACAATAATATCTTTTGTATCTAATGTACGCATTTTTAAGCCACACATTTTTAAACTTTAGCAATTGCCTGTTTTTGCAATTCAACCAATTGGTTGATGCCATTACGGGCAAGCTTTAAAAGACTGTCGAACTGGTCTTGTGAGAAAGGCTCACCTTCAGCAGTGCCTTGAATTTCAACAATACCGCCCTTACCAGTCATCACAAAATTGGCGTCTGTTCCAGCGGTTGAATCTTCATTATAATCAAGATCAATCATTGGCTCGCCGCCAATAATGCCACAGCTAATTGCTGCAACATGATCTTTCAATACGCGCTCGACGCGAACGATCTGGCGTTTTTCCATCAAAGCAAAGCAATCATAAAGTGCGATGAAGCCACCGGTAATAGCAGCGGTACGAGTGCCGCCATCAGCCTGCAATACATCGCAATCAACGGTAATTTGCATTTCACCCAAGGCTTGCAAATCAACAACAGCGCGCAATGAGCGGCCAATAAGACGCTGAATTTCAAGTGTGCGACCACCTTGCTTACCTGATGACGCTTCACGGCGCATGCGGTCGTTGGTTGAACGTGGCAACATGCCATATTCAGCTGTTATCCAACCTTTACCCGTATTACGCATCCAACCAGGAACGCGCTCTTCCAAGCTTGCCGTACATAAAACATGAGTATCGCCAAATTTAACCAAACATGAGCCTTCAGCGTGTTTATTGACCCCCCGTTCAAAAGAAATTGGTCGCATTTGATCATTGGAACGGTTGGAATGACGCATGGAAAAGGCCTTTCTAATTTTATGCCATGAAAGATATTGAAAGATGCAATTCTTAAGAACTTGATCTATCAACGGGCACGGGGACAATATAAGATGTAGCTGCTTTCATAAAATACCAAAAGCAGATTTTCACGTTTAAACTATTAGACTTTGAAATTAAATAAACAAATGCGTATTTTGATTTTTTTTTCATTTTTTGTTATGATTTGACTATATTGGTGTGGACAATTGTAATCGTTTGCTTTGCTTTTTATAAATACATGGCCCTATCAATAATTTATAATTATTGATCCTATTTTTTTAAATAGCTATATATAAAGCAATATATTTATGCGCTGTTTTAACCGTGCTTAAAGCGAACAAAAAGGTTTTGGGTTTAATATCATGTCATCGGTTTTTGATACAATGGGATTGGGTGAAATGGATGAGCGCTCTCGCGAGATTTTTCGCCGCATTGTTGAAAGCTATTTAACCGATGGAGAGCCGGTAGGCTCACGTAATTTATCTCGCAATTTAACCTCGTCCTTATCGCCAGCTACTATTCGCAATGTCATGAGCGATTTGGAACAATCAGGCCTTATTTATGCACCGCATATTTCCGCCGGTCGCATGCCAACTGAGCTTGGCTTACGTTTTTTTGTTGATGCTTTTATGGAAGTTGGTGATTTACCAGCCAATGAACGCAAACATATTGAAGAGCAAGTGCATGCTGCAGGTTCCAGCCAGTCGGTTGAACAATTTTTAACCGAGGCAAGCCAAGTGCTTTCTGGTTTATCGCGCGGCGCGGGGCTTGTTTTAGCAACTAAATCCGATGGATCATTAAAGCATATTGAATTTGTGCGCCTTGATCCGCGCCGCGCTTTAGTTGTACTGGTTAATCAAAATGGCGAGGTTGAAAACCGTATCGTAGAATTGCCAGAAGGCGTTACCCATTCACAATTAGCGGAAGCCAGTAATTACCTTAATGCCCACATTAAGGGACGAAGCTTAAACGAAGTGCGTGATGATATTGCCCGTGAACGTGATGAAACACGTGCCAATCTCGATACGCTTTCCCAGCAATTGGTCGATAATGGCCTTGCAGTTTGGGGCGGCGTCAGTGCTGATATGCCAGCGCGCCTTATTGTGCGCGGCCGCGCAAATTTATTAGAAGATATTCACGCCAAGGAAGATATTGAGCGTTTACGCAATTTGTTTGATGATTTGGAAACCCGCGATGGCATGGTGCAATTGCTTGACCTTGCCGAGGAAGCATCGGGCGTGCGTATTTTTATCGGCTCTGAAAATAAATTATTTTCCCTATCAGGTTCATCGGTGGTGGTTGCTCCTTTTCGTGATAGCAATGAAAAGGTCATTGGTGCTTTAGGCGTTATTGGCCCAACACGCCTTAATTATGCGCGCATTGTGCCGATGGTTGATTATACCGCGCAACTTGTCTCACGCTTATTGCGTTAAGTTCATTCTTCAATTTAGGTCTAAAATTTTAATTCTTTATTGAGTATTCATTGTTTTTAAGCATAAAAAATTTATCTTCGATTTGATCACCAAATCATTAATTGCACTTAACAAGAAACATTCAATAATTTTATGAGATATTTTATCCTATGGGTAAGCCTGCTGCTTTCCATTCGGGAAATCCAGCAGCTAAACGCTTCGCCTTATATCCCTTAGAATTGAGCATACGCACTGCCTCAGTCGATAAAACACAATAAGGCCCACGACAATAAGCGACAATATAACTCTTAAGCGGTAATTCTGATAAGCGTTGTCCTAGTTCAGCCGTTGGAATATTGATCGCGCCAACCAAATGGCCGCTTGTATATTCTTCATGTGAGCGCACATCCAAAACCACGATGCTTTGATCATGCATATCAGCCAATAATTGTTCAATCGAAACAGCTTCTAACTTAGAAAGTTTACTGATACTATCATTGATAACTTGCTGCATAGCCACTTGCTGGAACTCAACATAATCACGTAGAGACAATAAAAGGCCATTTATTGGTCCATCGCCCAAACGGTAATGAATATTTTTACCCTCGCGACGGGTTTTAACAAAACCAGCTCGACGCAAATGTTGTAAATGCTGCGATGCATTGGCAATAGACAAATGGCAAAGCTCTGCCAAAACCTCAACGGAACGTTCTGCTTGAGCAATATGGTTCAATAAACTTAAACGATGGCTATGCCCTAAAGTTTTTGCAATATCAGCCATTTTTTCCATATATATAAGCTCAATTTTCGTCATGATAAATTCTTCATTTAAACAATAAAAAAATTATATAAATTCTTGTTTGCCTCTGTCACACAATTTTTGAAAAACCAAACAATACACCTTTAGCACTCTATATAATATTTTATTGACATTGTCATTACCATAAATTAATCATTCAATATATTGATTGAATGATTAAGGGGGCAATATTTATGAATGACTTTGATTTATTTTTTTCAATCATAATTATTGGCATCGGTGCAACATTGATTATGGATTTATGGGCATTATTTTTAAAAAAAATATTTGCTATTTCATCTCTTGATTATCGTTTAGTTGGCCGCTTAATTGGTCATATGCGCCACGGCCAATTAAGCCACAATAATATTTTAAAAAGCCAACCGATCGCGGGCGAAAAAATATTAGGATGGTTTTCTCATTATCTTATAGGCATTATTTTTGCAGCAATTTTAATCTATTTTACTGGTAAAAACTGGCTACAACACCCAAGCCTTTGGCCTGCTTTAGTCATGGGCTTGATAAGTACAGTCATGCCTTTTTTTATCATGCAACCAGCATTTGGTTTTGGCTTTGCAGCCAATAAAACCCCGCAACCTTTTATAGCTCGTGTTAAAAGTTTAAATGCGCATTTATCATTTGGCTTAGGTCTTTATATTGCAGCTTTAATATTTCTACCTCTATATCTACATTAAAAATATCAAACAGATAACCCCGCTAAATAGAAAAATGAAATATGGTTTTTTAATTATTATATCATAGATTTAACTCTTAATTTTTCTGATGCACTCATTACCATAAAATGGCCATCACATTTGCATTCTTGACTCTTTTTGCTTTATCCAGCATAAGGAACAAAACAAGAACATATTAAATGTGAGTCGAGCATGGATCAAGCTAATTTAAACAAATTGCGTCAGCAAATTGCCAAAATGGAAGGCCGTCCAGCTGCGCAGATTTTATCAAATAATCAAATAGACCATTTCCATAAAGCGGATGCAAATTATAATCATCAAAGCCTAAATAATGTTGAATTTACCCATTTTTGTTTAGGTTTAAGTGAAGCAGATGAGATTATAAAGCCAATTTTGCGTGGATCATTACATGAAATTGTCCCTGCCCCATCTCATTGGCAAGCCGCTTATGGTTTTGTGTTAGCTTTAATTTTACGTGCCAATAAAGGTCCAAGCTTACAACCGCTGATCTGGATTGAAGATGATGGCATTTTGTTTGAATATGGTGGTTTAAATCCCTATGGCATTATTGCTATGGGGCTTGACCCTTCGCAATTAATCCTTATCCGCTGCGCCCATTTAACCGATGTTTTAAAAGCTGGTGATGACGCACTACAATTAAAAAATATTAGCGGTGTTGTTTTAAGCCTATCAGATAGTTGCAAAGCATTGGATTTTACCACCAGCCGTCGTCTGCATCTTGCCAGTGAAAAAAACAATATTCCAGCTTTCATGCTTATGGCCAAAAACGCCCCCAAAACCAGCAGTGCTTTTACACGTTGGCGCATAGCAAGTGGCCAATCAATCTCATCGGGAGCAATGGCACCCGGTGCGCCTTTTTTTGATGTTGAACTTATTCGTAACCGCTCTGGCGGCATTGGCCATTGGTCTATGGAATGGAACTTTCATGACAAAACCTTTAGTGAACCGACTTTATCTCGCCCTTTATTTTCCATACCTACCAACCAATCGGATCACGCGTTCAAGGCAAAAAAACACGCCAGTTAAGAGTGAAAACAATGCCTTGGCTTTAATTAGCCGTCAGGCATCGGGGCTAGTTATCACCGCCATTAACCGGCAGGCAGCAGCAAAAGGACTTTATATTGGCCAAAGCATGAGCGAAGCTAAAGCCATTTTTCCAGAGTTTGAAGTACAAATGAGCGAGCCGCATAAGGATAATGCTTGTTTAAAATGGCTGGCCGAAGCGGCAGAGCGTTTTACGCCGCTTATTGCCTATAATCTTCCCTTTGGTTTAATGCTCGATATTACTGGTTGCGATCATCTTTTTGGTGGCGCAAAAAATATGCTTGATAGAATTATAGAATTTTATCAAAATTTGGGGTTTGAAACCAAAGCCGCTATCACGACGACACCCCATGCTGCACGTATTTTTGCGCGTTTTGGCAAGGGTGGAATTATTGAAAAGCAAAATTTAGCTCCTACACTTGATATAATGCCACTTAAAGCCTTAGAGCTTGAGGAGGCAATTTATCATGACTTGACCAAGGCTGGCTTTAAAACAATTGGTGCAATACGCAATTTAAAACCCGCTGCATTAAATGCCCGATTTGGCGCAGTACCAGTTACTAAATTACAATTACTCTATGGGCAAAAACATCACCCCATTTCACCCATTACGCCTAAACCTTTATGCTATAAAATTGGTCGCCTTAATGATCCCGTGATGAACGAAGATCAGATGATTGTCGTATTAGAACCGCTAGCACAAGATTTTTGTAAAAAATTGCGTGATCGCGGTGAAGGTGCAAAACTTATCCATATTGCATTTTTCAGAGTTGATGGTGCACGGCAAATCATTGCCATTGAAACAAGTAAGCCCTTAAATGAAGCGGCGCAATTGATGCGGCTAATTAAAGAACGACTTACATCTTTGGCAACGCCACTGGATATTGGTTATGGTTTTGATGCTTTTGCTTTTGCAGCTCTTGAATGTGAAAAAATTATTGCAGTGGAGCAAAATCTATTTGTAAAATCCCAAGATAATAGTGAAATTACTAGCTTTATTGACAGACTTTCAACTCGTTTAGGCCATAATCAGGTTTTACGTCTTGAGCTTCACCAAAGCCATATCCCCGAAAAAGCCTTTGCATGGCAACCTGCGCTTTATGCCGGCAAGGTAAAAACAGATCATTTTGATGAGGCAATGTTTTTTGCCCAAAATCAAGAGGCCGCAGAACGCCCCTGCCGCATTTTTGTGCCGCCGCAACCGATTGATGTCGTGGCTGCCGTTCCCGATAGCCCACCTGCCTCTTTTCGTTGGCGGCGTGTTTTACACCGTATCCGCCTTGCTGAAGGGCCGGAGCGTATTGGTGCAGAATGGTGGAAAAATTCTGCACCCACCCGTGATTATTATCGGGTGGAAGATGAAATTGGCCGGCGTTTTTGGATTTTTCGCTATGGACTTTACAGCGAAAAATCTTCGCCAAAATGGTTTTTGCATGGCCTATTTGCTTAAAAATTCAAGGTAGCCCAAAATGGTTGCAATTTTTGAAATGGTCACACGCAGCAATTATTCATTTTTGCAAGGCGCATCCCACCCCCATGAGCTGATTGAGGAAGCTGCAAAGCTTGGATATAGCGGCATTGGCCTTGCCGATATTAATAGTCTTGCCGGAATTATTCGTGGCTTGACCGCAGCACGCAAAATACAGCAAGAAAATCCAGATTTTCGCTATTTTGTCGGCTGCCGCTTGCAATTTACCGATAATATGCCGGATTTAATTGTTTATCCGCGTGACCGTGCAGCCTATGGCCAGCTTTGCCGCTTATTAAGTGAAGGAAAAATGCGCTCACAAATCAAAGGGCAGTGCCATATTAGCTGGGCAGATTTTTGCTTTCGCGCGCGGTTTTTCCAAATTATTACGATTGCACCAGCAACCATTCCCACTATTAAAGAGATTGAAACTTTAAAAAGCCAATTATTGCTAATTGTCAATGCTGCACCAAGGCAAGTTTGGCTTGCTCTTGATATGGCCTATATGGGCAGCGATCAAAGGCGGGCGGCTAAATTACTGACCCTTAGCCAACAGGTAAATATTCCGCTCATTGCCACGACAGATATTCTTTATCATCGTAGCGAGCGCAGACCATTGCAAGATGTTCTTACCGCAATTTGCTTACATACAAGTCTTGATGAAGCTGGCTATCAGCTTGCTAAAAATGCTGAAAGACATATGAAGCCGATAATCGAATTGCAGCGAATTTACCGCAATTATGCTGATAGTCTTTTAGCGCAACAAGACTTTGTTACGCCCATTCATTTTTCACTCGATGAAATTTCCTATAGCTATCCTGATGAGCCAGTGCCACAAGGCAAAGATCCGCAAAACTATTTAAGCGATCTTACTTGGCAAGGCGCAAATGAGCGTTATAAAAATGCAATTCCAGATAAAATTACTGCCATTATTCAAAAAGAACTTACTTTAATTGATGAACTTAATTACGCACCTTATTTTTTAACTGTTTATGATATTGTTTCTTTTGCAAAAAAACAGGGCATTTTATGCCAAGGGCGCGGATCGGCGGCCAATTCTGCCATCTGCTATTGCCTTGGTATCACCAATGTTAATCCCAATGAAATAGATCTCTTGTTTGAGCGTTTTATTTCAAAAGCACGCGATGAACCTCCCGATATTGATGTTGATTTTGAGCATGAGCGGCGTGAAGAAGTGATGCAATATATTTACCGCCGTTATGGTTTAGAAAAAGCAGCCATAGTTGCAACTGTTATTAGCTATCGCGCACGAAGTGCAATTAGAGACGTGTGTAAAGTTCTAAGCCTTGGTGAAGATATATCCAATGCTATTGCCGGTACGATATGGGGATCTCATGGCGGAGAGGCCAAAGGCGAGCATATACAAAAAGCTGGTCTTGATCCTGATAATCCGCGTATTTACCTTGCCTTACAACTTGTTGGTGAGCTGATTGGGTTTCCGCGCCATTTATCGCAGCATGTTGGTGGCTTTGTTTTATCTCGTGAACGCCTTGATGAAATTGTACCCATTGGCCCTGCCGCTATGGAAAATCGCACTTTTATTGAATGGGATAAGGATGATATTGACGAAATTAAACTGATGAAAGTAGATGTTTTGTCTCTTGGTATGCTAACCATGATCCGTAAGGCTTTTATATCGTTAAAGCAGTTTTACCACATCAATCATGGTCTTTACACTTTACCAGCCAATGATGAACAAACATATGCCATGCTACAAAAAGGCGACTCCATCGGCGTCTTTCAGGTAGAAAGCCGCGCGCAAATAAATATGTTGCCACGTCTTAGGCCACAAAATTTTTATGATTTGGTTATTCAAGTTGCCATCGTCCGACCTGGCCCCATTCAGGGCGACATGGTGCATCCTTATTTACGCCGCCGCAATGGGCAAGAGCAAGTTTCCTTCCCGTCCCCCGATCCGGCTTTTGGCCCAAAGGACGAATTAAAACAAGTATTAAATAAAACTCTTGGGGTTCCGCTTTTTCAAGAGCAGGCGATGCGTATTGCTATTGATGCGGCTGGATTTTCCCCTGATGAAGCCAATGATTTACGCCGCGCCATGGCAACCTTTCGCCGCACGGGTAAATTAAGCAGTCTTGGCGGCAAGATGATTGGCGGCATGGTAAAGCGTGGCTATGATATTGGTTTTGCTCAAAACTGCTTTAAACAAATTGAAGGCTTTGGCGAATATGGCTTTCCCGAAAGTCATGCAGCAAGCTTTGCCCATCTTGTTTACGTTTCGGCATTTTTAAAATGCCATTATCCTGACGTCTTTGCCTGCGCTTTATTAAATTCGCAGCCGATGGGATTTTATGCACCAGCGCAAATTATCCGCGATGCAAGAGAGCATGGTGTGATGATTAAGCCGATTGATATCAATCTTTCCTTTTGGGATAATCATTTGGAAAAAAAGGACGCAAAACAATCCCAGCAATGTTTTTTTCCCGTACGTTTAGGCTTTCGGCAAATTAACGGATTTTCACGACAATGGGCAGAAATCATTGCAAAAAACCGGCAAGAAAACGGTGACTTTCATTCCATTGAAGAAATGCATCACCGTCTTGCTCTGCCACGGCGCGCCTATAATCTTTTAGCCGATGCCGATTGTTTCCGCTCGCTCAATCTTGATCGACGTGAAAGCCTATGGGCAACGCGGCGCTTACCCGATGATGAAACCTTGCCGCTGTTTAAACAAGTAAATGCTCAAGATATTGGTATGGAAGAAAAAACAATATTGCCAGTGATGGAACTAAGTGAACAGGTGATTGCCGATTATGAAACCACACGCCTATCGCTAAAAGCCCATCCGGTTAGTTTTTTGCGAGCCAATTTGGCAAAAAGGCAAGTTATTGATTGTGTAAGCGCTACACAAAATTGTAACCATGGTACAAGAGTTAAAATTTGCGGCATTGTAACCGTGCGGCAAAGACCTGGCAGCGCAAAAGGCGTAGTATTTTTAACCATTGAGGACGAAAGCGGCATTGCCAATATCGTGGTGTGGACAAAAGTTTTGGCGCAATTTCGCCGCGAGGTGATGAGTGCAAAATTAATCGAGGTGCATGGTCATGTTGAGCGTGATGCGTCATCAGGCGTGGTGCATGTGGTGGCGAAGAAAATTATTGACCAAACAAGTGAGCTGTTAAATCTTGCCCAGATGCCCGAGCGCTTCACTGATAATGATAATAATAACGCACGCCATCCACGACAGGTACGCATTTTGCCGAAATCGCGTGATTTCCATTAGTAAAATAGATGCGGTAAAGCTTCATCACAGCAGTATCCACCGTTAAACTTAAGACAATTATCAATTGAACTCTGTTCAATTGAATTTTGGGAAAGAAAAATAAGACTGTCACTTAACTGTAATCTTGATAGAATATTCAACACGCTGAGCTTTTATTGAAAATAGCTAATTTAAAAAATTATGCCAATAGCAGTGTATAGTTTGAATGATGCACCTAATTTTTTCATAAGCAAAAGCAAAGAGTATAGCGGATTTAGAATAGTACTTCTTTTATTCATTACCAATTTAAAAATTCATCTGGGGTCATTATGTCATCTGATATTTCAAAACCTGCTCGTGAGATAAAAACATCCTTTGGTTTATCTAAGCTGATGGTAAAAACACTAGCAAGCGCAGCTATTATTGGTAGTGTCCTTGCAATATCGGCAATCAGCAACCAAGCTCATGCGCAATATGTTAGTGATGATATGCGCACTAAACTTGCGCCCAATTTTAAATTAGATAAGGTGGTGGTTTTAATGCGCCATGGCGTTAGGCCGCAAACCAACACCAAAAAGCTTGAAGAAAATACTGGCCGTCAATGGCCAAAATGGATTGTACCCGATGGCTTTTTAACTGGCCATGGCTATGCTGGCATTGTTCAGCAATCGAACTATATGCTTGATACATGGCGAGCTGAAGGCTTGCCTATTGCCAATGGCTGCCCAACTTCTAAAGACTATTTTTTATGGGCAAGCCCAGTGCAAAGAACAGTTGCCACAGCGCAAGCAGTTGGGGATGGCATGTTTCCAGGTTGCGGTGTTGCCCCTCAACATTTAAAGCTTGAAACAGATGACCCGCTTTTCCAAGCCGTTGATTTAGAGCTTGCCCAACCTGATCCTAAAATCGTTGAACAACAGGTCCTTGCTGCGATGGGTGGCTCACCAGAAGCGGCAGAAAAAAAATATGCTGATGATGTTGCCCGTTTAAGAGCCGCGGTATGCGGCGATAAAAGCGATGATTGTAAATTTCTTGATGAAAAATGGGGCTTTAAAAGTGAAAAGCCGGGCAAGTATAAATTAACTGGCCCGGTATCAGCTGGTAGCACCATTGCCGAGACGATCCGCCTACAATATAGCGAAGGCTTGCCCTTGGAAAATGTTGCCTTTGGCAATGTTAAAAATTCTGACGATGTTGCAAAATTAATGGTTTTGCATGCCGCAAAATATGATCTTGTTAGCAATACGAAAGAAATTGCAACCCATGGTGGCCATGTTTTAATGGGGCAAATCTTAAATGCATTAGCGGCAGGGACTGCAGATCAAAAAACAAACACCTATGATCGCCTCAACGCACCTTTGGTGGTTTTTGTAGGCCATGATACCAATATATCACAAATCCAAACCATTGTGGATGCCAATTGGCATCTTGGTAATTATCCAGCCAATGACATTCCACCCGGCGGCATGCTTATTTTTAAGCGTTATTATGATGATGTCAATAAAGTCTATGCCATCAATGTTTCATTTGCGGCACGCTCGCTTGATCAATGGCGCAACTTGACTGAGCTTAATGGCGATAATGCTCCATTATCACAAGATTTTGGCAACGCATCTTGTATAAAAGATAAAGAACAACAACTTTGCCGTCTTGATCAATTTATTGAACGTAACAATGCCCAAATCCAACAATTTGAACATAAAATTGATCTTTATAAGTAATAGTTAAATTTTGGCCAAACATAATCATAAAACTAAATTCGGACATTTTAAAAATACTTCAAAATGTCCGAACAGCCCAAAAATATTTAATGTTTAGAATACAAAAATCCTATTTTAATTTATATTTGTAAAAAAAATGTAATAATTTTGATCTATAGAGCAATTATTAGTATTTTCACCAATTAAAATAAATCTTTTAATTATTACTCAAGATTTAATATAATTTCAAAAATACATAACATAGAAAATATTACACTTTAATCATTATAAAGTTTGCTAAAACAAAATCAGCAATGATGTTATCCTCTAGCAAGGTTAACAAAGGATATTTATTGCTTATTTTACAAATTGCAATTTTGTGATGCACCATGAACGCTCTTTGTCAGGACCTAAACAATGAAGCCTTTAAAGGCAATTTTGCCAGCCAGTTTATTATCAATAGCTTTGTTTCACAATGCACAAGCTCAAGATGCTCCAACAGCTGAGCCGATTGATTATGTTCGTGTTTGCGATGCTTATGGCAAAGGCTATTATTATATTCCTGGCACTGAAACCTGTATGAAGATTTCTGGCTATGTCCGCCATGAAATTGCAGTTGGTGACGATGTTGGTGGCGAAACGGTCAGCAAAGCTTTTGGAGACCAGAATGACACATATCGCTCAAAAACCCGTGCTGAATTAAAATTTGAAACAAAATCCGATACCGAACTTGGAACGATGACCACTTTAATCAGCCTGCGCTCGGAATGGAAAGATGGTAAGGATGGTTCTGCTGGCCAATTACGGCGCGGTTATATTGATCTTGCGGGCGTGCGCATTGGCCTTACTGAAACCGCTTTTTATGAATGGACCGACGGTTATGGCGATGTTTTGACAGACGATGTCATCGGGCCAGCAAGCCATCGCACCAATGCGATTAGCTATACCTATAAGAATAAAAACGGCATTTCTGCGATTATTGCGCTTGAACAAGGCTATGGTAGTGAAAGCACTGGCTATCAATATAGTATGGATAATAACGGCAAACCATTTGTAAGCCATGCCTATGCGCTACGCCAACAAATTGACGACTATACCCCCCATATTGTGACAGGTTTAAAATATAGCCAAAAACGGGGTTCTATTGCTGGTGTTGCCGCGTATGATTCCTATTATCAAGAATGGGCAATGCGCGTGCGACTTAATCTGCAACTCACAGATAAAGCTTTTTTCTGGGCAATGGTTGCCTATAAAACTGCTGATGATTATTATAATGTTGATAAATCATTTGGTAGCAATGGCATAAAAACCTTTGCTGATGGTAGCCGTCGATTAGGCGTTTATCGCCAGATTAATAGCGCCTATGGCGATTGGGGCGGCGATTGGGCTGCTTGGATTGGCGGCACTTATGATATTTCTAAAAAGCTGTCGTTTAATTATCAAGCAGCTTACGAAGATGCTGGTACTTTTGTCACATCTGCCAATGTTAAAATTAAAATTACGTCTGGCCTCGTGCTAACACCTGAAATTGCCTATGCAAATTTTAATAATGACTATGGTTATAAAACCAATGATGGTCTTTATAGCGTACAACAATCGCAAAAAGGACGCCATGCTGTTGCTGGTATCATCCGTCTCCAACGCTCATTTTAATCCCTTAATTTCAGGACCTAGAATATAGGCTGTGAAAAATCCTGCACAATGGCCCAATCCTCATTGCAATTTTTTCACGGCCTATGCCGGTTCATTCGATAACTTCGCAGCAATGTAACCAAATCAACTTGAAAAATTTGTTTCTCATTTGTGTTTTAAAGCAACCCTTACTGGATAGGTTATGACAATCAAGCCCTTAGCATCCCCCATTGATAAGGATATGACGGGTTCCATAACGCCATCCCTTTCACCTTGCTCATCTACACATTTTTGGCAACGCTTACGTTATCGCATCAAAATTGCTTTTCATGAACCAACAACGATTATCGGCATAATCTTAGCAATTATTTTTACCTATCTTATTGTATTGCCGATTATTTCTATTTTAATTGATGCAGTCACGGTTCAATTTGGTCATGAACGCCGCCTTGGTCAAGATGCTGGCACACTTACCGATTATTATATATTGCGGGTGCTCTTTTCACCAATATCAGTTGATCTTTTTTGGCGGCCATTACTGAATACTTTAATGATCGCTGTTGTTGTTATTTTTTGGAGTGGGCTTTTAGGTGGCATTTTGGGTTGGCTCGTCAGCCGCACCGATATGTTTGGCCGTAAATGGTTTGCAACCGCGCTTATTGTCCCCTATATGCTTCCCGAATGGACATTTGCATTGGCATGGACAACAGTGTTTAAAAACCGAACGGTTGGAGGCCAACCCGGCTGGCTTGAAACCATCGGTCTTAGTCTACCCGATTGGATTGCCTATGGTTTTGTACCAATTACCATCATCATGGTTTTGCATTATGTGCCATTTGTCATCTTGCTTTTTGGCTCTGCCCTGCAACGCTTTGACTCGCAATTGGAAGATTCTGCCCGTATTTTAGGGGCAAATCGTTTGCAAATAAGCTGGAAAATTATCATTCCATTAATGCGTCCAGCTTTACTCTCCTCCCTTGTTTTAATCTTTGCTAAATGCCTTGGCGAATTTGGTGTGCCTTATGTTTTAGGCCTACCAGTTAATTACCAAGTTTTATCGACCTCGCTGTTTCGCTCACTGGAATCTCGACAAACTGGCGTTGCCGGTGTTTTAGCTGCAGCCATTATGATACTTGGCATCATAACCTTGCTCATTGATGCGCGTTTGGTGCGTGAAGCCCGCCGCTTTGTGACAATTGGCAGCAAGGGTTCAATGAATAGGCCTAATCATCTTGGCCGTTGGCGTATGACTGCCACGCTCTTTGCTAGCTTCATTTTTGCCATTAGCGTTGCTTTGCCATTACTCGCGCTGATCCTGTCAACAGTGATGAAAATTCCGGGTAAATTTACTCTTGATAATTTCACGCTTGATTTTTGGATAGGCCAAAATCTTGGCACGGTTGCCATGCAATCAGGTATTTTATTAAACCATGAATTATGGGCAGCTTTTTACAATACCTTCAAAATTGTTGGCATCGCTTCAATTGTTTCAGGTATATTAGGTTTAATTGTTGGTTATGTGGTTATTCGCACACCGCTACGAAGTTTAAGCTTTTATTTGCGACAAGTTACCTTTTTACCCTATCTTGTGCCTGGCGTTGCTTTTGCTGCGGCTTATCTTTCTCTTTTTGCCATTGCACGCGGTCCCATTCCTGCGCTTTACGGAACGCTTACCATTTTGCTTTTGGCACTCATTGCCGATCAAATGCCTTATGCATCACGGGCCGGAATTGCTGCGATGAGCCAACTTGGCAAAGACCCCGAGGAAGCCGCCGAAATATCAGGCGCGGGTTGGTTGCGCCGTATGATAACAGTGATTATCCCCATACAAAAAAGCTCACTTGTCACTGGTATCCTCTTGCCATTTATTTCCGGCATTAAAAGCCTTAGCCTTTTTGTCATTTTGGCTGTGCCAAGCACCGATGTGCTAACCACGTTTTCACTGCGCCTTGTTGATTATAATTATACACAAGCCGCCAATGCCGTGGTGCTTATCATTGCTGCCATTGCTTATTTTTCAACCCTTGCCGCCCAAAAACTTACCAAAACCAATCTTGCAGAAGGATTAGGAAGCTAATGCCAACAATTAAACTTCAAAATGCGCAAAAATCCTATGCGAAAAATGGGCAAAAAGCCGTTTCAAATCTTGATCTTGAAATTGCCAATGGTGATTTCATGTGTCTGCTTGGGCCATCAGGTTGCGGTAAAACCACAACACTGCGCATGATCGCTGGCCTTGAAAATCTATCTGATGGTGAATTACGGATTGATGACCGTGTCGTGGACAGCGTTCAAAAAGGTATTTTTATACCGCCGGAAAAGCGTGAAATGGGTTTGGTTTTTCAAAGCTATGCGCTTTGGCCGCATCTTACCATTGAACGCAACACCGATTTTGGCTTGCGCTTACGCAAAGTGCCAAAGCTTGAACGCGAAGCGCAAGTTGAGCGTGTCATGAAAGCCTTGGATATTGAACAATATCGCGACCGTTATCCATCCCAATTATCTGGCGGCCAACAACAGCGTGTTGCCCTTGCCCGCATGTTGGCGATTAATCCCGGCATATTGCTGCTTGATGAGCCACTTTCCAATCTTGATGCGCGTTTACGGCTTGAAATGCGTGCAGAACTTAAGCGCATTCATAATGCATTTAAAACAACAATTGTTTTTGTAACCCACGATCAATGGGAGGCAATGACTTTGGCAACTACCATTGCGGTTATGGATAAGGGAACATTGCAACAAATTGGCACGCCTGATGATATTTATAACCGCCCCGCCAACCGCTTTGTTGCCGAATTTGTTGGCAATCCACCAATTAATATTATCAATTTAAGTGACGCCAATGATAAGCCAATCGCCCAAGATATTGGTCGCTATTTGGCGCAATATAGCCAAAACTCAAATAATATTGCAGCGCTAGGCTTTAGGCCGGAAGCAATAGAAATTGCCCAGCAGGACATAGCGCATAAAGAAAATGTTTTTAAGGCTGATATGATGGTGACGGGCATTTTGCCAACCGGCGGCAATTGGATTATCGAGTTAAACAAGGATGGCCACACGGTTTTTGCCTCCACCCATCAGCCACCCAATTATGAAACAGGCAGCAAGGTTGCCATCGCTATTCAAGCTAAAAACCAGCACGGTTTTGATCAAGCTGGCTCAAGAGTCGCGCAATTGCAATAGTTGGATGATATAAATTTAATTAAATCTTTAAAATCAACGCTTGCTCAATAAGGTGAGATTACCGTGGCAAACCAACAAACTATGTTAAAAATTTCGAGCACTAAAATATCAACCAAACGCCATTCATCTTTAAAGCTTATGGCTTTTGGTTTTTTGAGCCTTATTGCGACTTCAGCTCTTGCGCAAAGCAATGGTAATCTTGCGCAAAGCAATGATGCACTTACAGCGTTGCAAGAAGCTGCCAAGAATGAAGCGCCAATTGTCATTTATGACAGCACTGGCAAAATCATTGAGATGGCAAAAGGCTTTAGTCAAAAATACGGCCTTAAAGCGGAAGGTCGCAAAGTCAAAGCCACCGCCCAGCTTGAAATGCTCATCCGTGAAGCGCGCGCCAATAATATTCAAGGGGATGTGTCAATCATTAGTGATGCTCCTGCTGCCATGGCGCAGCTTATCCCGCAAAAATTTGCAATGAGCTGGTTTCCGCAAGATATTGCCAATGATGTGCCAGAAAAATATCGCGATCCACTTACCATTGTAAATAGCCCCAATGTGTGGGTTTATAATACTGCCCTTTATGATAAATGCCCGATTGATAATGTTTGGCAGCTGACTGAAAGTGAATGGCGCGGCCGTGTTGCCATGCAAGATCCTTTGGGTAAAAGCGCTTATGTTGATTGGTTTAACCAATTAGAAAGCCATGGCGATGAAGCTATGCGTGAAGCCTATGAAGTACAATTTGGCAAAAAAATTCAAACCGATGAAAAAAGTGTAACAGCTGCTTGGATCAAAGCTTTGGCACAAAATGGCCCATTGCTCACCGATTCAGACTCTGCGGCGGCCGATGCGGTTGCAGCTTCAGGCCAAAAAGAGCCTTTTTTAGCACTGGTCAGTACCGCTAAATTTCGCGACAATAAAGAAAAAGGCATGACCCTTGGTCTTTGCACTGGCCTTAAGCCACATATGGGTTGGCTGTATCCAAGCATTGGCCTTATTGCCACCGGTACAAAAAGCCCCAATAGTGCAAAACTCTTCCTTCATTACGCGCTAACAGCTGAGGGCATTGAGCCACAGGCTGTTGATGGAAAAATTTCCACCAATCAATCAATTGCTTTACCAAAAAATGAACCATCGGGCATTGGGGCCTATCGCAACCAGCTTTTTGAGTATGATATGGCAACTAGCCTTGATGATTGGGATAAACGAGAAGATTGGCAAGATTTTTGGCGAATGAATTATAAACGCTAGTTTTTTACCATTATTAAGATCTAATATAAATTTTTATTCCTTTACATTTGTAAAATATTATAATTGACCAAATAAAAAAAGGAAGTGTGAACTATTATACTTCCTTAATCCCCAAGCAAATGACATTATTTAAAAAAATAATTTGGATTTTTACCATTTTTTTATTAAAGAGACACTATTGAAATATTATTGGCTTTTAAAAAGCCAAGCTGGATTTGGAATATTATGATAAAAGCGCATCAGGTTGAAAAGGGAGATCTGGACTTACCTTATCTCAGCCTTATTTATCAAAACCTTGCTCCTTATGGCAAAGATCTTTATCTTTCTGGCAAAGAGGGTGCCGCTGATATCCATCTTCTAAAAAGCTTGGATATTACCACGGTTATTAATTGCGCTGTTAATCTTGATTTTAATTTTGTTACCGATAGTCAAGCCGACCGCACCACCCACCAGCGCGATTTTGGCCCAGCAGAAATACGCTATTATAAAATTGGCCTGATTGATGGAGCAGGAAATCCTGCCACGCAACTTATTGCCGGTTATTTTACAATTGAAGCTGCTTTTCAGCAAATTTTGCCACAAAAAATTACTTATCCATGCCGAAAGCGTGGCAATGTGCTGATTAATTGCCGCGGAGGACGTTCACGCTCGGTTATTATGATGGCGTTGTTTTTGCATATTAATGCTGAAAATGAATTTCCAGATATTGATGATGCCATTGCTTTTGTGCGCGAAAAACGCGAAATTGCGCCTGATGAATGGTTTAAGGCACCAAAGCCGGTTTTAGTTGAATCCGCCCGCTGGGCAGCACAATGGATTAAACAAATAAAGTCTCAGCCTATTCCAGAAATGGCAATAAAATAGTTTTGTTCAGTGCTAAAAAATCGGTGCATTTTTATAAATACTAAAATGCACCGTTAAGCTAGGGTCAAGACCTATTAATTTAAATGAAATGGCACAATAAACAGCAAAAATTTACAAGGAGGAAAGCGAAAAGTGGGTGGTATACTGAAGTAAGCTTTACGACGCAGTAGATTACAGCTGTTTTTGTGTCCTTTCAGGATATGAGAAATTTTCGCGATAACTTTGTCGAAGCCCCTTGAAAATATTTATATTTCTCGGCGGTTCTTCTCCTTGTTCTCACAAAAAATTTTCTCATACCATTTCGTTCAAATTAATAGGTCCTGACCCTAAATATTCAACCTATAAAATACTAATTTATTTAGCTGATAAATCCGTTACAACGCTTACCCGTCCAAGGGTTGTTGGGCTGCTTAGGACTTTCATCCCATGATCCCCATGCACCAGTAAATGTTGAAAAATCGCTGCTAAACTCCAAAAATGCATAGCCAGTGCCATATTTATCAGCCCATTTTAAAGTTTCACGCTGTCCCGCTGGCGGCGCTATTTGCGTTAATTTGCCTTCCGTTACCACTTCGCCATCACGATAGCGCATAGAGCCTGTTAAACTACCCGTTGGGGATATTTCAAGCATCATTTCCACATTGACCATATAGCCATTGTGATAAACCTTACCGCAATAACGCCCTTGCGGCCGCATATCTTGCCCATAAGCCAGTAAGGGGCTTATAAGCAAAGACAGCAACACAATGATAGAAAACAAGCTTTTACGGATCATATAACTTTATCATTCATTAGAGTTAAACCATTAGCGATAATGCAATCATTAAGAAAAATCGCTTAAAGTCAATTTACCAATATGTTGGCCAGATTCCATCAACCGATGGGCTTTCCTTAAATTTTCAGCATTAATTGGTGATAGACTATCAGTAGCTGTTGGTGTTAGCAACTTATCATCAATCATCTCTGCCACTTGCTTTAAAATATCACCTTGGCGACCAATATCACTTGTTTCAAACATTGACCGTGTAAACATCGATTCCCAATGCAATGAAATCGACTTAAGCTTAAACAGCATGATATTGAACTTTTCGGGAGCATCGATCATTCCGATCCGCCCTTGAGCACTAATTATTTCTTCATATTGGTTTTGATAACCGTCAGAATTAGCGGTTGAAAAAATATAATCAACCTGATCAAAACCAATTTGTTTTAATTGCTCGAGAAAAGGCTCTTTATAATTTATGACATGATCTGCCCCCTTATCCAAAACCCAATTTTTAGATTCTGGGCGAGACGCAGTAGCAATTATATTAACCCCGCCTTTTAAACGTGCCAATTGCAAAGCTATAGATCCAACGCCACCTGCAGCCCCAACCATAAGAAACGTGTTTTTTCCGTTACGAACTGAATCATTTATTCTCAAACGGTCAAAAAGCATTTCCCATGCTGTTAATGCTGTAAGTGGAATTGCGGCAGCATTAGAAAAATCAAGCGACTTTGGCTTAAGCGCCACAATGCGATGGTCTATTGCCTGATATTGAGCATTTGACCCTTGTCGGTTTATTGCACCGGCATAATACACTTCATCACCAATTTTAAAGTTGCTGACATTTGCGCCCAATTCAACCACAACGCCCGCAGCATCAAATCCAAGAATACGTGGTTGATCATCAAATGGTCCAAAAGCAGACCGTGCTCTAAAATCAATTGGATTAACCGAGATTGCCTTGATTTCAACTAGAAGATCTTGTGGCCCAATTTTGGGCATAGGAACTTCTACATCGATCAAGGATTGCGGATCATCAATTGGTAGCGATTTATAATAGCCTACAGCTTTCATTTTTTTCTCCAGTTAACCCCGCTCAAAAAAATATCCCGATAAAGATTACCATAACTTATTTTATACCAAAAGAGGAATGGCAAATTTGCGTGAATAAAGGCGGAAGTTTAGGATTGGAAGACCATGCCTACTGGCAATGAGGAAAATCTTGTTTAATATCAAAATCTGGCATTTATATTATAGTAAAATTAATTATTAAGGCTATTTTCAATCCATGCTGCAGTCAGTCACCATTCATAATAAACCTATCGCTCTTGATGTTGTCGAGCTTGACTTATCAGAAGATGATATTGATCGCCCTGATGATCAAAAACTGCAAAGTCTTAATGGTATTGAAAAGCTTATCCATTTAAAACGTCTTAAACTTGATAATACCATTATTGAAGATCTATCCCCTTTAAGCGAACTTATCCATTTGGAAGAATTATCCATCTCTAGCACTAGGGTACAGGATTTATCACCGTTAAAAAACTTAGCCAAGCTAAAGAAATTTGTTGGCTCTTACACAGAAATCAACGATATATCCTTTTTATCAGCATCAAAAGCACTGGAAGAGCTTGAGATCAGCCAAAGTAAAGTAACCAATATTGATGTCATTCAAACAATGCCACTTTTGCAGTCGCTTTATATAAGCAACACGAATGTCGGCGACCTTTCGCCACTTTTAAACGCTTATAAATTACGCCATCTTTATATGGATAATAGGCCAACCCTCTACGAATGTGGGCCGCATGAGGTTGGCTATCAGCGTCCGCAATATACAATTGGAAAAGCATTGCCAAGTCTTAATGTTTTAAAAAATTGCCACCAATTAGAAACACTATCGATTGAAGCAAACAACGTCACTGATATTTGCGCCATTGCCACGTTAACGCAGCTTAATTATCTTAATTTAGATTATAGCTCTGTAGAGGATTTCTCTCAATTAGCCCACCTCACCAAACTAGAAAATTTATTTCTTGAAGGCAATAATATTCAAAACTGGGATTTTATTAAAAATTTGACGAGTCTTCAAAGACTAGATATTGATAAAACTTGTCTTTCTAGTTTGGCACCGCTGCAATTACTGGTAAATCTTGAAAAACTATATGTAGCAGGTACCTGCCTTACCAACCTTGATGGCATTGCATGTTTTCAAAAACTACTTTGGTTTAATGCATCTAACTGCGATATTATCGACATCAAGCCGTTAATTGCTTTGCCAAATTTAAAGCGGCTTTTATTGAGAGGTACTCTTATTCAAACAATTGAACCGCTTGCAAAAATACAAAGCCTTGAATGGATCGCTATATCAAACACTGCAATTACTGATTTTCGTCCTTTAACACTGCTTCCCCATTTGCGATATCTCATGATAGGTGAAAAATCACCGCTGGGTCGTCAATTTTTAAGCATTGAAGAAGCGCAAGAGATGGGATTAAACTGGCAGCGACTTTCAAGGCAAAATTTACGCCATTTTTTAAATCAACAATCTTACTCATTGCATTAAAAGCGTTTTAAACAACATCATTTTTTTAAAAAAATCCAATAAAGTTGCTTTTATTGTGGCTAAACATGCTTTAACACTAAGCAGCTAAAGCATATAAAGGGTTCGAAGTGGTTTTGGGCTATGTATGCGCAGGTTATAATAGAGCATTGTGCTAAACATGCATCTATTGACGGTTTAAAGGTTCATGAATGATGGCTCGCACCGATATTGCCCGACGTGTTTTTAACCATACATGGAAGCTTGATCCGATTGTTCGATCATTGCTCGATACAGATTTTTATAAACTGCTTATGCTGCAAATGATTTGGGGGCTTTATCGCGATGTTGATGTGACCTTTTCGCTGATCAATCGCACCAAGACTGTACATTTGGCCGATGAAATTGATGAAGACGAGTTACGCGCCCAGCTTGACCATGCACGGCAATTGCGCTTTAGCAAAAAGGAAATGATTTGGCTTGGTGGCAATACATTTTACGGCCGCCGCCATATTTTCCAACCCGAATTTTTAAATTGGCTACAAGATTTTCAACTGCCAGAATATGAATTGCGCCGCCGTGATGGCCAATATGAATTGCGTTTTTCAGGCCCTTGGACCCATACCACAATGTGGGAAATTCCAGCCCTTGCAATCATCAATGAATTGCGCTCACGCGCCGCAATGCGCAATCTTGGCCGTTTTGCCTTGGATGTGCTTTATGCGCGTGCCAAAGCAAAAATGTGGGGTAAGGTTGAACGGTTACGGCAATTACCGGATATTCGCATTTCAGATTTTGGCACACGGCGCCGCCATTCCTTTCTTTGGCAGCGTTGGTGTGTGGAGGCCTTGAAAGAAGGTATTGGACCAGCTTTTACCGGCACGAGCAATGTGCTGTTAGCTATGGATACGGATGTGGAGGCTCTTGGTACCAATGCCCATGAATTGCCGATGGTGGTTGCCGCATTAGCTCAAAATAACGAACAGTTAAGCGCTGCTCCTTATAAGGTGATGCAGGATTGGAACCGCTATTATGGCGGTAATCTGTTAATTATTCTGCCTGATGCTTTTGGCACAGATTCATTCTTGCGCAATGCCCCTGATTGGGTTGCAGATTGGACGGGATTTCGCCCTGATAGTGCGCCACCAATTGAGGGTGGTGAAAAAATCATCAAGTGGTGGCAAGAGCATGGTAAAGACCCACGCGAAAAATTATTGATTTTTTCTGATGCTTTGGATGTTGATACGATTGAAGAAACCTATCGCCATTTTGATGGTCGGGTAAGAATGAGTTTTGGCTGGGGAACTAACCTAACTAATGATTTTGCAGGCTGCGCACCAGACGCAATTTCGGGGCTAAAAGCGATTTCATTAGTGTGCAAAGTAACCCACGCTAATGGTAAGCCAGCGGTTAAATTGTCAGATAATTTACAAAAAGCAACCGGCGAACCTGATGAAATTAAGCGCTATATTGATTTTTTTGGCAATAAGGATCGTGTTGACCGCCCGGTTGAAATATAATTATTGCGAAAAATTGTAGCGTCTCATCTTAACAATCAAAATCAATGGCTTTAATGCCAGCCATTGATTTTTTAATTGTAATATAGATTGTTTATCTACAGCACATTAAACATTTTAGCACATTAAACATCTGCCAGTTCATTAATATGGAAGATTTTATCAAGCGCTTGTTTTAACCAAGTTAATAAAGCGCAATCATATAAAAATCGACCATCCAAATGGCATTTTCCATTTTGTGCGCCCATATCATTAAAGCGTGGTGCGCCATGCACCACCCAACGTTGCATCATAACGCGGGTTAATTCAGCATGGAACTGCACACCCCATGCATTTTCACCAAAGCGAAACGCTTGAGTGGGATAATTAGCGCCACTTGCCAATAATTGCGCATCACGTGGCAGATCAAAACAACCTTCAACATGAAAATGATAAACCATTTTAGGCCAGTTAAATAGGCTTTGACCGGCAGGGGTTGCTTCAATTGGATACCAACCAATTTCTACCAAGCCATCCTTGTGTGAGCGAATTTGCCCACCAATATGCCGGGTTAATAATTGCGCGCCAAGGCAAATGCCCAAAAATGGTTTATTTTCACGCAACGGCACACTAATCCAATCAGTCTCATAGCGCACATAGTCATGCGGATCATTGGCACTCATAGGGCCGCCAAAAATTACAACTCCGCTATGATGTGCAAGAGTATTTGGTAATTTCTCACCTAGTGCAGGTCGCCTAATATCAAGAGGAAAACCGGCCTTTTGCAATAATTGTCCCACACGTCCAGCGGTAGAAGTTGCTTGATGCAGAACTACTAAAATAGGGGCTTTTTCCCTATTAGCCGGTAAAGGCCGCTCATTGTGATAATCCAATTTGAAATTATATGCCAGTGACATGACTTATCGCTCAACACTCATAATTTGTAACCAGCCAAATATTTTGGCAAACCCCTTAAGCGTTTTTCTGGTGGTTCAGAGTGACGCTCTCTTTATTGTTTAAAGCAATATTTTCCGCAAATTGTTCTATCTTTGGTCAATATGCTAAGCTGCAACACATCTTTTAAACTGATTTTTTGCAATATGTTCCATTTTTATATTTTTAACAAAACGGCTTCACAATTTAAAAATGTACAACGATAATCAACCTTTTATAGGCATGTCGTCAATTGTCTTTTTGGAAACAATCAATCAACACTGCGCAAACATTTGTAAACTGTCATTGATCAATTAATAAATATTAACCATCTTATAAGCTATTTATTACTATAGGAAAAAGATTAAAACGAGTTTAATTTATAAAAATAACGAAAAATTGTTTAAAAGGCGGCAAGAAAATAAAATTTTAATCCAATTAGGTGCAATTTTCACGCCACTTGAATGGTTAAATTTCTTCAATTCGATAAAAGCCGGTACTTTGTTTAAGGAACATAGACTAATCGTCTTTAACACGGCCGCGTAATTTTTTGACGCTGCCACGGCTCGTTTTACTGACTAAGCGACGCTCTACCGAGGCTTTGGTTGGTCTTGTTTTCTTTCTTGGCGGTGGCGGCGGCGCGCTTGCTTTTCGCAGTAAATCAACCAAACGCTCGCGTGCATCAATTCGGTTGCGCTCTTGTGTGCGAAAGCGATCAGCTTCAAGCAAAATTTGCCCATCCTTGGTGGCGCGTTGGCCGGCAAGTTTAATCAAACGATCAATTATATCGGCAGAAATACCAGCTAATTGAGGAAAAAAACGCAATTGCACCGCAGTGGCAACCTTGTTGACATTTTGTCCACCAGGTCCACTTGCGCGAATAAAACTTTCTTCAAAACTGCTTTTATGAATGGTGATGGTTTCATTTACCAAAAGGAAATCGTCACTTAAGTCTATTTTTTGTACCATGACGTAACCATCTTCAACACATGTTTATACCGGCTTAACCCATCGCTAGACTGGAAAAATCGCAGCATCCTTAGCAGAAAAAGGCATTAAACGCAAATATACACAATGCGCTACTGCAATAGACCCCAGTATTTTAAAAATTTTGAATTTTACGATCTACTGGCAATGCAAAAAAAAATTATTTTTTACCAATATCAACCTTATGACCTTGCCATTGATAACCACCTTTTCCAAAGGCCGAAAACCAAACCGCAACCAATAAAATATCACGATAAATAATAGCAATTGCTTGCCGCACGGACATTGGCCAACCCACATAAGCGGTGGTTATGAATTCGGCTCCATACCAAATAAGCATGAACCAAAGAATGGAAGTGAAGGAAACCGCCCCTAAACATGCTGCTAGGAATAGGGATAGCAGCGGGAAAACACTACCTGACAAGATTTCAATGTAGAAGAAAAATGCAAAAGAGTCGCGGCGTAGCTTAGCCCAACGAACTTGCCTTGCCCATACCGGTTGAAACTGCTTTTCGCCAAGCGGCTGAGCGAAAGGCATTGCAGATAAGCGTACTTTTAACCCTTGTGAGCGCACCACCTTTGTCGCTGCGGCATCCTCGGCAATTTCACCAGCAAGGACTTCAATACCACCAGCATTATCCAATACTTCACGCCGCCAAAATAATGTCTTGCCTTGTGCAAAACCATTACCTGCCGTATCCGCACATAATTGCCAGCGCGCTTGATAGCTATTTAAAAACGCTGCTTCGATATCGGCGGCAAAATTTTCCGGCTCGGTGCCAAGTGGTGGTGAAGCAACAAGGCCAGTATCATTTTTAAAACGGGCAAAAAGCTGTGCTATGTAATCTGGCGGCATTAAAACATTGGAATCTGTCATCACCACCCAATCATATTGCGCAACTTTCCAGCCTTTGATTAGGTTGTTTAGTTTAGGATTTGGGCTAATTGGATTATCGCCGATTAATAGTTTTGAGGGGACATCGGGATATTGTGCCATTAATTTTTCGACCAAGGGTATGACCGGATCATTATCGCGTGACACACAAAAAATAATCTCTTTTTTAGGATGGTCTAGTGTGAAAGCAGAAGTCAGCGTGCGTTCCAAATTGTTTTCAAGACCAGCAACAGGCCGTAAAATGGTTACACCTTCATCATACCAAGCCTCTATTGTGCTAACGGGATGCCATTTTGAGCGAATTGCTACTACAAGTAATGTTATCATTTGAATTAACAGACACAAAGTTGCAAGTGTCACTAAAATGGTACCAATAATCCACACGCTTGCTTTTCCCTCTCAACTTTCAACGGCAATTGATTTATGAAAATCATATTTAATGCATTTCTAGTAAACTGTGAAGACCTTAGCATTAAAATACATGAAATCAAATAATTAGAGATATTTATTAGATAAATTTAAATTAAAAATTACTAATATTTTTTAATTTCCTATCGGGTTACAATTCGGCAATTTTAACACAGCAATGTTTCAAAAAATATTATTAAACTTTTATAGGGAAAATTTTTTCCTGATGCAGTAAAAAAGCTACCAATTTTTTATCATCAAAAAGTCCGTTAAAAGCACGGTGTTCAAGATCTAACCCACCAGCGTAAGTGCCAAATGCGGGTAGAATTAATCGTGAAAAATCGGTGACAAAGCAAAAGCCGCGTATAGATGCACCATAGCGTTTAACACGTTTAGCTGGATGCAAATGCCCAGAAACTTGCCCTTTTTCACCATTTACTTGTGGCTCATGGCAAAAGGTAAGAGTTTGAATTTTTTTCTGCATAATGATTTCACCGTGCAAATCGCTTGGTAAAAACGGATCATGGTTGCCACTAATCCAAATCCAATGAAATTGCTGCGACAAGGTCAACAAATATTGGCGCATGTCGGGCGCGATAAAGTCAAATATGCGCGTATCGTGAAAGCTGTCACCAAGGCTTAATACTGCTTCGGGCTGATAAACGGCAAGGAGCTTTTCTAATTTTTCAATGGTAATCTTGGTGTCAAGTGGCGGTATGAGGTGACCTTGGCGAGCAAAGGCATTGCCTTTTTCAAAATGTAAATCAGCGATGATTAATAATTTTTCACTAGGCCAATAAATGGCACCTGAAGCATCAAGGATAAGATCCTGGCCGCAAAACGAAATTTTTAAGGCGTCTCTCAAACAATAATTGCCTTTTAGTCAGTTGAATATCGCCTTACCTATGTGCATAGGAAAGGCGACAATGCAACACCACAGGTTTTACTCATGGTGTTGGCATGTTTGCGTCTGGTTAGCTTTTACCCATGTTTTCAAAAAAGTCTTTCATGCGTGAGAAAAAGCCATGCGATTGCGGTGAATTTTCATGATTGGACAATTCGTCAAATTCTTGCAGTAATTCACGCTGGCGTTTTGTTAGTTTTTGCGGTGTTTCAATGGCCACTTGAATATAAAGATCGCCTTTTACCTCTTGGCGTAAAACAGGCATGCCTTTACCGCGCAAACGGAATTGTTTGCCGTTTTGCGTGCCTTCTGGCACTTTTACGACATTTTTTGTTCCATCAAGGGTTGAGACATCAAATTCACCGCCAAGTGCTGCTTTGGTCATTGAAATTGGCACAGCGCAATAAAGATCTGCGCCATCGCGCTGGAAAAACTCATGGGGTTTTACTGATATGAAAATATAAAGATCACCATTTGGACCACCACGCACACCAGCTTCACCTTCATTGGCTAAACGGATACGTGTACCATCTTCAATGCCGGCCGGAATATTGACCGAAAGCGAGCGCTCTTGCTCAATTTTCCCTTGGCCATGACATTTAGGACATGGATCTTCAATAATTTCACCGCGACCATGACAGGTGGGGCAAGCGCGTTCAACTGAGAAAAAGCCTTGGCTTGCTCGTACACGCCCTGCACCTTGACAGGTTGGGCACGTTTTTGGCTTGGTGCCTTTTTTTGCACCTGTGCCAGAACAGTCATCACAAACAATATGGCTTGGCACTCGAATTTGCGCAGTTTTACCGCTATAAGCTTCTTCAAGCGTGATTTCCATATTATAGCTAAGATCGGCGCCCCGTTCGCGGCCGTCACTACGACGACGGCGACCACCGCCCATCATATCGCCAAAAATATCTTCAAATATATCAGCAAAACCACCGCCAAAGCCGCCTCCAAAACCACCGCCGCCGCCAAAGCCGCGACCACCATTTTCAAAAGCAGCGTGACCAAATTGGTCGTAAGCGGCGCGTTTTTGCGGATCCTTCAACACATCATAAGCTTCGCCAATTTCTTTAAACTTGCGTTCAGCATCAGCATCACCGGGATTGCGATCAGGGTGATATTGCATCGCTAATTTACGAAAGGCTACTTTTAGCCCCTTTTCATCGCATCCGCGCGAGACGCCAAGCAATTCATAATAATCGACCTTCATATCTTGAATAATCCTGTTCTATTATTCCATTTCCATAGAACAAATCTTATGAAAATATTATAGGTAGTAGCTTTAGTGAACCAAAGCCATAAATTTTAGAGGATAACTATTGCCAATATTAATTCTCAATAGTCTTGAATGTCCAGCTTTAGACAAAAGCCCGACCCGCTTTAAAGAGGGCCGGGCTTTTTATCGTTAAAGCATTTTTACATTACTTTTTCTTATTGTCGTCAATTTCTTCAAAATCAGCATCAACAACATCGTCCTTACCACTTGCAGCTTCTGCTGCAGCCTCAGGATCATTAGCCATATTGCTGGCTTCATACATGGCTTGTCCAAGCTTCATGCTTGCTTCGGTAAGCCTATCGCTTTTAGCGCGGATGTCATCGGCATTATCACCTTCCATTGCTGCCTTAAGGTCAACAATAGCGGTTTCAATTGCCGTTTTATCTTCAGCAGAAACCTTGTCACCATAATCAGCAACAGATTTTTCTGCAGAATGGATAAGACTTTCAGCTTGGTTTTTAGCTTCAACAATTTCACGACGCTTCTTATCATCTGCGGCATGTTCTTCAGCATCACGAACCATTTTTTCAATGTCGTCATCGCTAAGACCACCAGATGCCTGAATGCGCACTTGCTGTTCTTTACCAGTTGCCTTGTCTTTAGCAGAAACATTGACGATACCATTGGCATCAATATCAAAGGTAACTTCAATTTGTGGTACACCGCGTGGTGCTGGTGGAATTCCGTCAAGATTGAACTGACCCAACATTTTATTGTCGGCAGCCATTTCACGCTCACCTTGGAATACGCGAATAGTCACAGCATTCTGGTTGTCTTCTGCGGTTGAGAACACATTGGACTTCTTGGTTGGAATAGTTGTGTTACGGTCGATAAGACGAGTAAACACGCCACCTTGTGTTTCAATACCAAGAGAAAGCGGAGTAACATCAAGCAATAGAACATCGGTCACATCGCCTTGGATAACACCAGCTTGAACTGCAGCACCCATTGCCACAACTTCATCAGGGTTAACACCCTTATGAGGATCTTTGCCAAAGAAGTTTTTAACAACTTCTTGGATTTTTGGCATACGGGTCATACCACCAACAAGAACCACTTCATCAATATCAGCAGCGGTTAAATCAGCATCTTTCAAAGCAGCTTTACAAGGTTCAATAGTGCGCTTGACGAAATCTTCGACCAAAGATTCAAATTTGGCGCGAGTAAGTTTCATGGTCAAGTGCTTTGGACCGGTTTGGTCGGCAGTGATAAATGGCAGATTGATTTCAGTCTGCTGAGCTGATGAAAGCTCAATCTTTGCTTTTTCAGCAGCTTCTTTCAAGCGCTGTAATGCAAGCTTGTCGTTCTTAAGATCGATGCCTTGTTCTTTTTTGAACTCATCAGCAAAGTAAGAAACAAGACGCATGTCAAAGTCTTCACCACCAAGGAATGTATCACCATTGGTTGATTTAACTTCAAACACACCATCGCCAATTTCCAAAATAGAAACGTCGAAAGTACCACCACCAAGATCGTAAACAGCAATAGTCTTACCGTCTTTTTTCTCAAGACCATAGGCAAGAGCTGCAGCAGTTGGCTCGTTAATAATACGAAGAACTTCAAGACCAGCAATTTTACCAGCATCTTTGGTTGCCTGACGCTGTGCATCATTAAAATACGCAGGTACGGTAATAACCGCTTGTTCTACTTTTTCACCAAGATAGGCTTCAGCAGTTTCTTTCATTTTTTGCAAGATCATTGCAGAAATCTGTGAAGGTGAATAAGTATTGTCTTTTGCTTCAACAGCAGCATCGCCATTATCACCACGAACGATTGCATAAGGAACAAGTGCCTTATCTTTAGCAACGGTTGGATCATCAAAGCGGCGACCAATAAGGCGCTTAACCGCAAAAATTGTGCCTTCAGGATTTGTTACGGCCTGGCGTTTTGCAGGCTGGCCAACAAGGCGCTCACCGCCATCGGTGAAAGCAACGATTGATGGGGTGGTGCGTGCACCTTCCGCATTTTCAATTACTTTTGCAGTTTTGCCATCCATGACAGCAACGCATGAATTGGTGGTACCAAGGTCAATACCAATTATTTTTGCCATTTTTTTCTCCTTCAGCGAACCACAAGGACCTATAAAAGCGTTCCCTAATGTGGCTCCTAATCGTTAATTTTGTTAGGCTTGAAATAAATTCCAACATAACAAGTTGATGGGTATATAAGGAGCAGTTTTTTTTACTGCAAGAGAGGATTGTATGGTTTTTGCCATTCTTTATCAAAAAAATTGCTTTTTTTATTATTTTTTGTGCTTTTTTATCAAGTTGTGTCATTTTTAAGGATATTGACTGCAAAGACTAAGGTCAGGATCTATTATTTTAAAGAGACAAGCACAAGGTGGCCAAATATATAATCCTAAAGCAAAAATGGGTAAAGCTAAGGATAGCAGATAATAGTTGCTAGAGCTTTACACCGTGGTGGCTTACAGTTTGTTGTGTCCTTTTGGCTTGAGTTAAATTTTAGCGATCACCTTATCAAAAAGCCTTGAAAATATAGATATTCCTCAGCGGCCTGCCTCAAAGATAGACTTTGGATACACACAAAAAACTCCTGCAATTTTGTTCAAATGAAAAGGTCCGAACCCTATTTTTTTAAATTAGCTTTTTGCTAACCAAACTAAAAATTAATGCTAAAAACATAATTAATTAACCTTAGCCATTAAGCTTCTTGATAAGTTTTATCTTTATAAGCCTTGATATATGCCTTTTAAGGGCAGGCAATTCGCCAATTTCAATTCGTAAGAACTGAAAAGATAAATTTTATTTTAGCGAAGCAAAGAGGGTTATAATGGCAGGACGTTGGGCAGATTGCTGGAATGAGCAAAGTGAACATATGCACGAATTGCGATTGGGGCAAGAATTACGATTGGATCCTTGCCATCTGCCACAAAAAATTGCGTTCCAAGGACAAAATGGTATTTTAAGGGCTACATTGGCTGAAAATGTTATTATAGTGCAACGAAATAAAATCGCCGCCACGCATAATCATAAAAACGATCAAGCCGTGGTTGAAATTATTCCGTTGTCTTCTTATCAAGGCGTTAGTGCTCACCGATTAAAGGACGGAAAAAATGACACTTTATTGGCATTAATGCTAGTGCATAAAAATCCCAGCCTGTCTATTCCTTTACTCACTTCCGATAATTATGATGATGTATTGCTTGACTGGCGGCTATGGGCCGACCTTTATGATTTGCCAATGATGGTGATTGACGAATTTGAAGAACTACGTCCTGTTCGTGAATGTGCGCCGCTTGATTATTTTTTGCGTGAATATGCCCCTTTGCAATCCCTGTTAAATGGCAAATCCCTATCGGTTAAAAAGCGCTTTCAATTGCGTTTGCCTAATCGGCGGTTAAAACTGCGCTTAAAACTTTCCAACCGGCTTATTATAAGCTTTTAGCAAACTAATTACTTTTGAGCGTGGGTAAATAGGAGCAATTGTATCAATTTGCTATAGTCATTTCCAATGCCGCTTATAGATATGAGTTTCAAGTTAATGGTTATCTTGACCGTTTCATCCGCCTTTTTGACCCTATTAATGGCGAATATCGACAAATAGTACTCAGTATTATAGACAAAGAACAAACTGATCTTGATAAAAAAGATTAGCGGTTGACATAATATTGAATTTGCCTTGATGCCAGTATTTGCTGGTTGTTTCATGCAAAACAGCTTCACAGTTTTATGAAAATGCTCTAAGAGATGAGATGAATAATATTCGGATCATGGAGAAGTTTTATGAGTGGTGATGCGCAAGGTTTAATCGACAAGGCATCAGCCTTGGTTGAGGCGGCAAAAAAGGCTGGTGCCGATGCGGCTGATGCAGTGGTTATCCGCTCGCGTTCTCGGCAAGTTAGTGTGCGACTTGGTAAGGTTGAATCAACCGACAGTTCAGAAAGTGATGATTTTTCACTGCGCGTTTTTTTAGGCAAAAAAGTTGCGACCATTTCGGCTAATTCCCAATCCGATCCACAAGCTTTAGCAATTCGCGCCGTAGCCATGGCGAAAGTATCTCCTGAAAATCCCTATGAAGGTTTGGCCGATCCTCAACTTTTGCAGCATAAGCCGCGTGATCTTGATTTGTTTGATGCAACAGATTTAGATAGCGCTGCCTTAACCCATGAAGCGTTGGCAATGGAAGAAGAAGCCCTTGCGGTAAAAGGCGTAAGCAATTCTGGCGGTGCAGGGGCGGCATGTGGTGCAGGCGGCATGGTATTGGTTACAAGTCACGGATTTTGCGGCCATTATATGAGTTCGCGTTTTTCTCGCTCTTGCAGCGTTGTTGCAGGCTCTGGCACTGCAATGGAGCGCGATTATGATTACAGCACGGCGCTGCACTTTGCAGACCTTGATCATAGCCGCGATATTGGACAAAGGGCCGGCCAGCGCACCGTTGCCCGACTTGGCGCGCAAAGGGCAAAGACCGGAACAGTTGATGTTATTTTTGACCCACGCATGGCGCGCGGTATTGCTGCCCATATCGCAAGCGCGGTTAACGGTGCATCAGTTGCTAGAAAAACTAGCCTTTTGCGTGAAAAAATGGGGCAAGCGATCATGCCACGAGGCATTACTATCACGGATAATCCACTAAAAGTGCGTGGCAGTTCGTCCCGTCCTTTTGATGGTGAAGGGGTTGAAGGGCAAATGCTGGAAATTGTTAAAGATGGCGTTTTGCAAAATTGGCTATTATCCACCTCTGCTGCAATGGAACTTGGCTTAACCACGAATGGCCATGGGGTGCGCTCGTCAAATAGCGTTGCGCCAGCATCGACTAATTTTACCATTGAAAGCGGTAATATCAGCCGCGAAGATATGATCAAATCCCTAAAAAATGGTTTTTATGTCACGGAATTGGTTGGCCATGGTGTCGATTTGGTAACCGGGCAATATAGTCGCGGCGCATCCGGTTTTTGGATTGAAAATGGTGAAATTACCTATCCAGTGAGTGAAGTAACTTTGGGATCCAACCTTTTGCATATGTTTGCCCATATGCAGGCTGCTGATGATCTTGACCGCCGTTATGGCATTGCCTCACCAAGCCTGTTAATTGAAGGGATGACCCTTGCCGGAAAATAATAGCCTAAAAGATCAATGGATAAGCGAAGATTTAAAGCTAATAAGCGATGGCGCACGTGAAGCAGGTCACATCGCTATAGGCTTTTTTAAGCATAATCCAAAGATTTGGCAAAAGGAAGGTAACTCACCGGTAACAGAAGCTGATTTTGCTGTTGATCGCTATTTGAAAGAGTTGTTACTAAAAGCCCGTCCGCAATATGGTTGGATATCTGAAGAAACCGCTGATGAACGTCCCGCCCAAGATTATCAACGCTTCTTCGTGGTTGACCCAATTGATGGCACACGTGGTTTTATCGAGGGCAAAAATAACTGGTGCATTTCAATTGCAATTATTGAAAATGGCCGTCCTATTTGCGGCGTTCTGCATTGCCCAGTAACAGGCGAACATTTTATCGCACCAGTTAATGGCAAGGCCTATAATAATGATATGGTTTTAGCCATTGCCAATGACGACCATTTGCGCCGCCCTATTGTCTCATGTGCTGGTTCTTGGATGAAGAAAATTACTCCATCCTTGCGGCAAGACTATAGTTTTAAAGCTGATGTTCCTTCACTTGCCTATAGATTAGCCCTTTTTGCCAGTGGCAAGGTTGACATGGTTTTGGTACGCCCTAATGCCCATGATTGGGATATTGCTGCGGCTGACATTATTGTTGAATGTGCAGGAGGCGCTTTGCTTAACCGGCAAAAGACACCTATTATTTACGGTAAAGAACCATTTTGTCACAGTATTTTGATTGCCGCGTCAGCAAAAGATTTTAAAATAGCTTTAGATATTGTGCATAAAGCGTTAAAAGACTAATTATTATAATTCAAATATAAGAAATAAAGTGGATTTAAAGTGCTTTTACTAAATCTTATTGCACTTTAAAATTATTAAACTTCAAGGAGAATAAAATGCCCGCAACAGCTGAAAAAAAACAACTTTTACACCTTGTTTTTGGTGGTGAATTAAAAAGTGTTGACAGCAGCGAGTTTCGCGATCTTGATAAGCTTGATATTGTCGGCATTTACCCAGATTATGCATCAGCACAAGTGGCATGGAAAGCCAAAGCACAAGCCACTGTCGATAATGCCTTACAACGCTATTATATTGTGCATCTTCACCGCTTGTTAAATCCTGAAGATGAAGGCGCTTAAATCTAGCTTATATTTTAAGCACAAAGTTTAATGAAATTATCAATTACAAATAGGAGGGAATTTACCATATCCCCCTATTTGAAACTTTAAAAATATTCTTTATCAATTTTTATCAAAAGATCTTATTCATCTCTTATAAAATAAGCCTAACGCCCCAAAATAGTCTTCATTTCTAAAATGCCCTTATCCAACACTTTAATCGCATTGGTAATATCAACACCATTTAAACGGCTTGAAATATATAGTTCTATGTAATACCAAGACGTTCCGCTACCTTGTGGCTCTAGCTCATTCCATTTGGCTAAAAGTTCATTTGCCTCTATTTTAATTTTGGCAGTATCTATCTTGCATTTATCGTCCCAAGTCCAACCTAACATAATGCCTCTGTTTTGGTTTACCTTGCGTACTTCCTCATTTAAAGTTTTAAACTCATCACAAGTGCGGCGCAATTGCGCAAAATGATCATCAAGAGAGGCAACAATAGCAGCATATTGTTCACGCTTTTGGTTTAATTCATCTAAAACTTTTTGCCTTGCTTTTTTGCCATTTTCTATTTCGCGTTGCTTTCGCGCCTCCTCTTGGCGTTGCCGTTCTTGCTCGCGTGCTTCAAGCTGGCGTTGTTGTTCTTGCCGTTCTATTTCACGCTGCTCTTCTTCTTTTTTTCTTTTTACAATAATGTATTGATCATAGGCGGCTTTATTTTTTTCTCGCAGCTTATAGACCCGTTCGGTCAATTCCTTACTTTCAAAATCCTTCATTTTAAAGCCGATGACATTGACCTCTTTATTATTCACCAATCTTAATAAACCACTTTGACAATCGGCACGCATAAAGTCTGCTAACTCTTTGGGCGGCGCTTCAAAGCCTTTAAAACTTGCGCCTGACAAAGCCGCAAGGCAGTCTACCATCGAGTTTGATATTAGTTTTGGCGCATCTTGATCGCGGCTGGCAGGGCCAAACCCACTTATTCCATCATGAGAAAAAAATTCGATAAGTTGATCATCTGTCGCTTCGGGTAGCGAACTACCGCAACCATAAAGAGCAAAGGGCAATAAGGCGACAATCGCATATTTTTTTAATAATTTTCGTCCAGATAGCATCATGATGTTCTACTTTCCCCAATTTTGAATTTAGAAACAGCCCATGAATTGCGTCTTTTTACCTAAAATGATGTTGTAAAAGGCATAAAAGTCACCTCACGGTTCATTACGTTACTTTACCGGCCCAATTTGCTTTTCATTTCATTTATTTCTTTGGTGAGCTTTTCCATTGTTTTATTAATCCGTCCATCCTCTGCCAAGGTGTTTAAATAGGGCTTATCAAAACGCCAATAGGTTCCTTGGCCAGTGACTTTTACTTTGTTCCATTTTGATAAGAGCTCATTAGCTTGTGATTTTAATTGGGCAAAATTGCTCTTACAAATGTCATCACGCATTAAATTAATCGTAGCAGCTCTTGTGCTGTCAACCTTACGGTACTCTTCAGTCAATGCCTTGTGTTCGTTACAGGTTTTACGTAATTGCGGTAAACGTGTATCAAGTGAAGTTACAAAGGCGGCATATTGATCACGGGCTTGTTTTAATTCGCCAATTGCCTTTTGCTTGGCTTCATTTTCCGCAGCAAGTTGGCGCTGTTTTTCGATTTCGCGCTGTTTTTCTTGTTCTTGCCGTTTTATTTCGCGCTGTTCTTCCTCTTTTTTGTTCTGTTCAACTCTATACCGATCATAAGCTGCAATGCTAACCGCACGAAGTTTATAGACCCGTTCGGTCAACTCCTTGCTTTCAAAATCCTTCATTTTAAATTGAATGACATTGAGATTCTTATCATTAACCGCATTTAGTAATGCACTTTGACAGGTTGCGCGCATTAAATCAGCAAGCTCCTTTGGTGGTGCCTCAAAATCTTCGAAACTGGCACCGGATAAAGCTGCGAGGCACTCAACTGTGGCTTTGCCTATAACTTTTGGCTCGTTTGCGTCATCACGATAATCACCAAAGCCGTGAACATCAACGCTTGAAAAAAACTCGATAAGCTGCTCATCTGTGGCATCAGGTAAAGAATTACAACCGTATAATGCAAGGGGCAACAAGGCAATGATGATTGATTTTTTAAGGAATTTAATATTTATTTTAATCATTACTTATATTTCCATCTAAAAATATCAATTTTGCAACTTTTAAAATATTTATTTAAAAAAATAAAGGTTTAATATTATCGTTTTTCATATCTATAATACTTATATTAATTTAAAAGAAATTTACTTCAAGCTTTATATTATCCAAAATATAATAAGATATTAGCAATCTATATTGTCAATTTTTACAACGATTATATATTTTAAAGACAATAAATTGTATCACCGCTAATGTCCGTAAGACTTGCGCAACCGCAAAGCGCCATGGCAATTTCAAGTTCCGTCTGCAACAGAGTTAGCACATGAACTACCCCCACCATACCAGCAACGCCAAGGCCATGTAATATTGGCCGCCCAAGTAGCACTGCATTTGCACCAAGAGCCAGTGCTTTAACAATATCGCTGCCACGGCGGATAGAACCATCAAGCAAAATGGGCACTTGACCAGCTACTTGTTTGGCAATGACTGGCAAAACCGTAATTGTGGCTGGTACGCTATCAAGTGCACGGCCTCCGTGATTGGAAACAATAATGCCACGACACCCCGCATCAATCGCCATTTGTGCGTCTTGCGGGTGTAAAATGCCCTTAACATAAACAGGTATTTGAGCATGATTGCATAGAATTTTTAAAAATTCCCAATCGGCTGCTTCATCAAGCATGCCTTGGAAAACTGGACTACCTGCATGTTTTGCAATGAATTCTTCCTCGCCATAGGGCAAAAGATTTACCGATTTTATATGTTTGGGCAATTGAAACCCAGCGCGCATTTCGCAATTGCGTACACCGCTCACTGGGGTATCAACGGTTAAAACAATAGCTTGATAACCAGCATTTTGAGCGCGATCAATAAGGTCGAGATTGTCATTGATATTTTTGCGCTTATAGAGCTGAAAAAAATATAAGTTAGGCGCACTCGCCGCCACGCTTTCTAAGCTGCAACTTGCTTGCGTACTGACACAAAATGGCGTTTTGGTTAATGATGCAGCTTGAGCCGTTGTAATTTCACCATTAATATCAACCAATTGATGATGGGCCATAGGAGCAATAATAACAGGTGATGGTAGTGAAAACCCACCAAATACACAATTGGTATTAGCGTTTTTTAAGCTTTTCAACACACGTGGCCAAAGCAATAGCTTATCAAAAGCATGACGATTATTGTAATAGGTAATGCCATCAGCACCATAACCATTGATGTAGCCAAGAATATCGGCAGGCATTTTTTCACAAAAATAACGCTCATAGTCATAAAGAGAAACTGCGTCATGAGGAATGACTGTCATTTTTATTGATTTCCTATTACTTATTTTTTTCAATTTGGTTATTAGGTATCAACCCAGCAGCTTTTTTCGCAATGGCCCGTAGCTGCAAATTACTATGATGGCCAAATAGCTTTACCAAGGTTTGACAATAATCGCCATTTTGATAATTTAACGATGTTTCAAGCCAAGAAAAAGCCTGATCAGCTTGATTATTCGCTAATAACATGCGGGCATAGTTGAAACATCCCCAACAATCGCCCTTTTCTGCCCCTTGGCGAAAGTAATTGCTTGCAATATCGATATTTTGGGGGATGATCTCACCTTCTTCATAAAAAAGACCAAGCATATTAAAAGATTTTGGGTTTCCCCTTAATGCCGCTTGGCTATAGAGTTCAAAAGCCCTTTGCTCATCTTTTTGAACGCCATCACCACGGCGATAAAGATCTGCTAAATTAAACATCGCCCAATCATCACCAAGAGTGGCCGCTTTTGAAAAATAATGGGCAGCTTGCCTAAAGCTTTGGTCAATGCCCCAACCATGTTCAAAGCATCGTCCTAACATGTTCATTGCCTCTATATTATTTTGGGCGGCGGCTTTACCAAACCATGCAAAGGCTTCCATTTCGTTTTTTTCAACACCAAGACCTAATAGTAAAATACGGGCAAATTGTACCTGCGCCTTTGCTTTGCCTTGCTCAGCAAGACGCATGGCATGAAGAGCTGCTTCATTAGTTTTTAACCGCTCTTCCCAGTCGCTAATTTTTAGTAAGGGTTGGCGGAGTAAAAAAATATGGGCATCAGGAAGAGGTGCGGTAGCATGATTTTGGGCATTTTTACCTTGTGGCAAAAGCATTTTATCAAGCAGTTTTGTAGGCCATTGGCGAATGGGCGACATGAATTTGCACCTTTAATTTTACATTGCTATAACTAAGCCAGCCTTGATTTAAAAGCCAAGACTGGCCTAATTGCTAAAGATCAGAATTCTGACGTAAGAGATTGTGGTAAATATTCACAAGGCGCAAAATATCGGCATGGTCATCGGGCAAAATAGCCCGTAAATTGCGAATACTCATATCCAATTCATGCAATGTGTCGCGCATGAATACGTCACGAATTAAGGATTGTGTCCAAAAAAATGATGCCCAGCGCGAGCCCTTGGTTACTTCTTCAACGCGGTGCAAACTAATGGTTGGATAAACGATTGCATAGCCAGCAGGCAATTTAATATGGCTTTCATTATGGCCATCAATAATCACCAATTCGCCGCCCTCATATTCTTCAGGTTCAGTTAAGAAGATCGTTGTTGAAACATCTTGCCTTATTCGCGCTCCACTAGCGACAGACCGAAATGCACCATCAACATGTTCGCCATAACGCATGCCAACATCATATCGATTGAACAATGGTGGAAAGACATGTTTTGGCATGGCTACTGAATTAAAAATCGGATCACGGGCAAGGGCATTTAGAATAATATCGCCTAATTCTTTTGATTCATTAGAGCCTTGCGGTATTTGCAGATTGAACTTAACCTTTTTAGCTTGCTCGCCTGCGCTTGCTGCACCGTCAACCCATTGCGAGGCTTCCAATTTTTCGCGGCATAGCTTCACTTCTTCAGGAGTTAAAATATTGGGTATTTGTACAATCATGTTACACCTTTTTCTCTATTAGTTATATTTCAACTATGATGCTTTTTAATAAATAAGCTCAATAATTATAGGCTCAGTGGAATTATTGTTTTAAGACAGCACAAAACCCACAAGGCCTTTACGGTCTTGCGGGGGGGCATTACGATAGAAGCTCAGCATAGATTTTATGCCGAGGTCTGATTTCAAGGTTAAATAGTCAAGCAGCCCCATTTTATCGGAGCTGCTTATTGTTCACAGTGCTCTAGTGGCCCTTGGCGTTAGAAAACCTTTGACCAAAATCACACACTTAGAACTTGGCAGCAACACTCAAAGTAAATGAACGGCCAGATGAAGGAATGGCGCGCGCTGAAGAAGCTACTCGCCCGTAAAAGAAATTATCGTAGTTTAAGCGATTAGTAAGGTTGTAAGCATTAGCGCTGATTTTCCATTTTTCATTTTCATAAGAAACAAGCGCATCCAATGTAAAGCTATGGGGAACGCGAGCCAAACCATCACTACGAATTGCCATAGCATCACGATAAGTCATACCACCGCCAATGAGCAATTTACCATCAAGACTTTGAATATGTGGCGCAAGATCATAGGTTGTCCAGATACTTGCAGCATTTTTTGCAACTTTACCAACGCTATTGCCAATCGTATCGGTTTCCTCAGCATCAAGAACACGGCTCCATAAATAGGTATAAGAACCATAAACATTCCATTGCTCGGTAATATTGCCAGTTAAACCAGCTTCAAAACCACGAACACGTTCTTTGTCGCCAGAAAAAGTTAGTTCACCATCAGGATCAGAGTGGATAGAATTGTCCTTAGTGACTTGGAAAATAGCAGCAGTTAAACCAAGATTACCGTCGAAAAGATCAACCTTGCCACCAACTTCCCAAAGCTCGCTTTTTTCAGGCTTCCAATCTGCCATACCGCTCGAAATAGGATTAACGTCAGATGTGATATATTGCCCAGCTGGCAAATTCTTAGAAACCGAATAGGTTACATAATAATTTTGGCTTTTGGTTGGTTCCCAAATAAGCGAAGCCTTCGGGCTTGCATAATCGGCGGTTGCAGAGGTAGATGTGATACCATTCGCACCAGTCAAATCATAATTGGTCTTTTGATGATCCCAACGAACACCACCCAAAATCGATAGCTGCTCGGTAAGCCAAACACGGTCACTTAAGAAAACGGCAAATGACCGTGAGTTAGCATCCTTGTAATTGGCGGCATTTGGAACAAGCTGATAATAGCTAGAGTCAAAGTTTTCGGTCCATAGGCTAGGTGCATGGGTTGCTTTGCTACCAATGTAACGATAACCCTGACGCTCGTCTTTTTGATACATCATATCAAGACCGAGCATAGCCTCATGGCGAAGTGCTCCTGTTTCAAATTTAGCAATCGCTGTGGTAACGTTTTGAATGCCCCAGCTGGTTTGGTCATAGCTTGGGCCACCGCCAGCTCCAATGCCAAGAACAGGATTGCCACCTGCGCCAAAGAGGGCTGCGGTACAACCAGCGGTTAGACCACCACCAGAGCCACAATTAACTGGTGTTGTGGTAAACCAGCGTGAGAAATGTGTATAGCGCGTATCATTTTTGATTGTTAGCCAATCATTGATTTCGTTGCTATAATTTGAAGTAACCATATGGATATCAGACTTATCCTGATCGCTATGCTTACCGTAAAAATTCTTGCGTGGTACACCATATTCAGTCACAGGGTAGAAATAACCATTAGGCGTTTTAACAAATGGCACACCATAATCTGGAGTGCGGTCATTATGCTGGAAGTAATAATTTAAATGCCATGTCTGATTTGTACCAAGACCAAAACCAACTGATGCAGCTGCGCCCCAACGATCAGATGTGTTCTGATTGCGGTCAACGATATTTTGCCAATTGCCCATTAAATTAAAGCGAACGGCCGTTGTCTCATTGATTTGCTTATTATAATCGATTGTGCTGCGATAAAGTGGGCCATTACCAACGGTACCCTCAATCTTACCAAAAGTACCAAGGCGAGCCTTTTTAGAAACAGTATTGATCGCGCCGCCAGTTGTACCAACGCCAAAGTTTTCACCGTTAGGCCCTTTAAATACCTGCACTTGCTCCATATTGAAGCTGTCACGAACATATACGCCGAAATCGCGCAAACCGTCTTGATAAGTATCACCCAAGGTTTCAAAACCACGGATACTAAAACGGTCACCATTCATACCGCCATTGCCTTCACCAGTGGTGACGGTGATGCCGGGAACATTACGCAAAGCTTGCTCAAGGGTTGTTACATTTTGCTCTTGCATAATGCGTTCTGGAACAGTGTTGACTGTTTGTGGAACTTCGCGAACGCTTCCTGGCATACGTGAAGAACCAGTTTGTGCATTATTGGTATTAAGGTTACCAGTGTCGCTAGTAATCGTCACTGTTTCAAGAACGGTAGAACCATTATTGGCGCCAACATTGGTATTGTTATTATTTGCATTGGTCGCGTTAGTATTTTGTGCTTGTGCTACCAGCGGCAAGGACGTTAGCGTTGCTGCCAATCCAAGGCGCACCGCCATATTATTCACCAGTCGCGACTGGGCATAATCCTTTTTCTTCGGCATTATTGTCATAATTATTTCCCCTGAGCTAATTCATTTATCTATTTGCTAACGATTTATGACCCAAGGTGTCAAGATTAATTAAGGCAAACTTGTAGCAAGAATATGACGGTTTCATGCCACTGTTGCCTAAATGAAACATTCTTGAACGGAGAGGTTAAGATTATTTGTTAATAAGCGAAGCTTTTGAATTTGTTATACTGCGGGAAAAGGAAAATCATGTATTTCAGAAGAAACCTTAATATATAATATTAGAATTGACTACTATGATATTAACGGAGAAGCATCCTATGCCCGTACTGCAGCCCCTCCGATTGCTTTGAATGAAGAATTTGGGAAAGATGAAATAATCTGCCTTGAAGAAGGACAGTCACATACAATTGTAACAAATACTAGTGCTGGTTTTCGTTATATTAAAGACGATAAAACCCCTGGGGATGAGATTAAAACGATTGTTAGCTTCGATGCTACAACAAAAATGGAAGGACAGTGGTTGTCCCCCTTTAGCTTTACATTTGATAGGCCATATAAGATTGTTGGCTATGAGGATTAAAAGCCTGCTTCCAAATTATAGATCCAAAGCTTAATTTATATGCACAAGCCAATAACTGCCGTAATAGTCGTTTCAGCCTTTCTAACTGGGAGCGTGCGTAAGGCAATGACACCACTCTAGCAGTAGCAAATATTACAACCACCTGACCTATTTTCAATAAATATAAGCCTAATTGCTGAAAACACTTATTAACTCTCTGCATTGTTAATTTGTGACAAACTATAATTCATTTGCTTGCAAACATCCGCCGATGATTGTCTTATTGAACGAGTACAGGAAGGTCTGATATCACCTTTCTTTCTTCAGACACACGCCTTTAAACGAAGACACTAAGTCTCTATGCCGAATGCTACCAAAAAAGGACAGGTGACGAGGTGCCTAACAACGCGGCTGCAGTCAACATCTCTGCGCAAACAGCAGCAAATAATTACCAACAACAAAGATGACAGTTTAACGATTTTAGACACGCAAAAAGACCTGCAATATTGCGCTCCATTTTCAACCAAAAGGAGGCATCTCAACTATACAGCGGTATATGGCTAACTAGCCTATGCATCATAAAAGAACACTTAATTTTCAAAACTAGGCGCTTAGTGTTTTATCACTAGGCAATAGAACCACTGCATTTATACTTTTCTATCCCAGTGACGTTCTTTTCGAATAGTTTATCTTAGCTATATAGTATAAGAAATTACTGAGACGTTATTAAAAATTTGATTACTTACTGCTTTTTGCAAATTCTATAAAGGAAGTCATGATGGATGAAAAAAAGACCTACCGTTTCGTACTAATAGCCTTCGCACTTTTCCCAACTTTATGGGGCTTGTTGGGTTTCCTTAATAATATGTCAGGATTTACCAGTACTGCAGAATTTGCTATTAAACCAATGTTAGCTATGAGTGATACTTACGGCAATTCAGCGCAAACATGGCGCGCAATTTCTTGGGGCTTTGCCCCTGTTCTATCCCTCATCTTAATAACAATAGTGGAAACTTTGGCCGGCATTTTCGGTTTGATCGGTCTTTTGAAGTTAGTTAAAAATTTTAATCGACCCTATCAAGACTTTCAAAGCGGCAAAAGCTTTGTTGTCCTCGGGGCCACATTGGCAATACTGGTTTGGGGCATTGGCTTTATGGTAATTGCTGGCGACTGGTATCTAGCATGGCAAGCTAAGATTAATCCGTTAAACACGCAAATTGGCGGTATGATCTATGCACTCCCTAATATGATTACCGTTGTAATTTACATGCTGCATAGGGAAAGGCCGAATGCTCCGTAATGGCAGGATCAAAAATGTAAATGAACAGCTCAAGATCAATAAAGAATTTGGACCGCCACCTGCGCTTAAATAGGTGCAGACTTCGGACCTAATAAGAGGTATTCATGAGTATTTATTTTGAAATCGCATATGCATGCGCGGCTAAAAGATTATGCCTTTTTACAGGTACTGGTTTCTCAAAGGCAATTACAGATAATCAAATACCAAGTTAGCAAGGCTTATTGGAGGGTGTCTGTGATCAATACGAAACAACCAAAGCCTATAAAGATATATTATTTCCTAAAGACAAACCAAATCCTTTGAATCTTGATGAAGCTGCACAAGTAATCGCACTTGAGTTGAATAAACAAGGACTAGACATACATGAAGAAATTGCCAATTTATCACGCGCTATTCCAATAACCGGATCCTACCCTAAAAAAAAGATTTTTTTCAGAAGAAAATTTTAGAATTATCACCACCAATTACAATAAGTTGGCCGAACAATTAGTAGGAGATAGTTGTTTGTCTTTGTGCCCCGGCCAACCAATACCTCGTTCGACTGATCGCGTAAAAACATATCATGTACACGGTTCAATTGATTCACCCATCAAAATGGTTGTGACCGCCGAGGATTATTTTAACTTCATGAGCTGTGAGACATATTTTTCCCGCAAATTAAGCACTATTTTACATGAAAATACGGTGATTATAATGGGATATCCACTAGGAGATACTAATCTCAAAGCAATTCTCAATAATTACAGAACTTTTGTAAAAACACATCATATTAGCAACAACATTATTTTTGTGGCGAAAGGTACAGTAGAGCAATGTATTGTGGATTACTATGCAACTTGTTACGGAATTAGGGTTATACAAAAAACTGAAATAGAAACATTTTTTCAAAATTTAGATAAAGAAAAAGAAAACGCGGAAGAAATTTATAGAGCATCAATCGATAGCTTTCGTAGCGTGTTTACAAAAGCACACGAATATGAAGAGTCTTTTTTAAAAAAGAAAATTTCTTTTTATTCCATTATTTCATCTATAGCCGCAGAAGGCAAAAGCCTTAATGATCCGCATGTCGTTAGCCAATTAGATAAAATTATAAACATAAAGCAGAGGTTAGCTGGAGAAAACGGGGCATGGGATCAATATGTAGAACTTGCATCATGGTTATGCTACTTGGGGACTATTTTAGATGTCCGCGGAACACAACTGGAGAATACGTTTTGTAGTGCAGTTGCATTTTCAATGAACAAAATGCGAAGAGAGAGAAAACTCGGATACTCTTGGGACGCCTACAAAGTTTGGGCAAATGATTGGCAAAATATGCGTATTGATAATAGATTGCTTATTAAAACTATGAATAAAGAAGAATTAGAAGACTTCGCAGAAAAATTTATTAAACAAGCCATATGATGAATGGCATACCAACCAAGCAAACATATATATAAACATATGATAAACAATAATAATATGAAGTTATTTCAATATAGTATTTTAAATCATTTTTTTATCGTATATTAAGCACATAATTTTGCGAATACATCAATATTAATGTTATCGTTTTAGCAGCAAACAGCCAATAATTTCTAACTGCTATAAATTGTGCGGCTTGGTAGGCTTATGACCAAAAAGGTGGCTATAACTTTGTGAGATCACTTGCTGTACTAATTAGCCTGAAAACTAGCTTTAAAACGCAATAATAGGCCATGTGGCAGTCATTTAATATTTTGACTTGTGGTATTAATCTTCGGCAACGCAGCAAGATTTCAAGCGCCTTGTAAGAATACGCCAAAGCCCGCCAGACCTCATGTGTTGTGGCTATGATATATACAGTTGCTAATTTGATTGGATTTTCTTGTGCGGAGCTGATTTTGACAGACGCGGATGATGTTATGTTTGTTTTTTAGCATATAGGTACGTGCCAGCACTTCAGCTCCAATCAATGTTAACACGAAGCCATTTTGACGTTATTATAAAATAACGCCCATTATCACCTTCAGCCGTAGAAAGCCGCATGTTTTCGGCTATTAGATATAAGTATTAAAACGGTTTATTAATTTATGCTGGGGATTTGGTTGCGGGGGCAGGATTTGAACCTACGACCTTCAGGTTATGAGCCTGACGAGCTACCGGGCTGCTCCACCCCGCGTCACCTATAGACTTTGCTTGAAGTATTGATGTTGCTCGAGCAAAGGACCTTATCTGATTAAGCGTTTAGTACGGTTATTTATGGAAGATCAGATAAGAATAAATAAGGAGTTTTGATGGTGAAGAGATAGTATTCATACATGCATTTTGCAGACCTGGCAGCGACCTACTCTCCCGTGTCTTAAGACAAAGTACCATTGGCGCTGGAGCGTTTCACGGCCGAGTTCGGAATGGGATCGGGTGCAGCCGCTCCGCCATAACCACCAGGTCGGCGAAAGGCATGAACGAATTGAAGCTGGTTTTGATTTTCTGCTGATTAACAAAAGCGATGCTTTTGATTTATTTTTTTAACTGGATATAGGTAATGGGAACGATCAAGCCGATTGAACGATTAGTATCAGTAAGCTTCATGTGTTACCACACTTCCACACCTGACCTATCAACGTGGTCGTCTTCCACGGTTCTCATGGGAATACTCGTTTTTAGGTGGGTTTCCCGCTTAGATGCCTTCAGCGGTTATCCCTTCCGTATATAGCTACCCTGCTATGCGGCTGGCGCCACAACAGGTCCACCAGAGATACGTCCATCCCGGTCCTCTCGTACTAGGGACAGATCCTATCAATATTCCTACACCCACGGCAGATAGGGACCGAACTGTCTCACGACGTTCTGAACCCAACTCACGTACCGCTTTAAATGGCGAACAGCCATACCCTTGGGACCTGCTCCAGCCCCAGGATGCGATGAGTCGACATCGAGGTGCCAAACAACCCCGTCGATATGGACTCTTGGGGGTCATCAGCCTGTTATCCCCGGCGTACCTTTTATCCGTTGAGCGATGGCCCTTCCACACGGGACCACCGGATCACTATGACCGTCTTTCGACTCTGCTCGACTTGTCAGTCTTACAGTCAGGCAGGCTTATGCCATTGCACTCAGCGAACGATTTCCGACCGTTCTGAGCCCACCATCGCGCGCCTCCGTTACTCTTTAGGAGGCGACCGCCCCAGTCAAACTACCCACCATACACGGTCCTGGTTCCGGATAACGGAACGCAGTTAGACATCCATGTAGATAAGGGTGGTATTTCAAGGAAGACTCCACAATGGCTGGCGCCACTGCTTCAAAGTCTACCACCTATCCTACACATGTCGACACGAATGCCAGTGTAAAGCTATAGTAAAGGTGCACGGGGTCTTTCCGTCTAACCGCAGGAACCCCGCATCTTCACGGGGAATTCAATTTCACTGAGTCTATGTTGGAGACAGCGGGGAAGTCGTTACGCCATTCGTGCAGGTCGGAACTTACCCGACAAGGAATTTCGCTACCTTAGGACCGTTATAGTTACGGCCGCCGTTTACTGGGGCTTCAATTCAATGCTTGCACATCTCCTCTTAACCTTCCAGCACCGGGCAGGCGTCAGACCCTATACGTCGTCTTGCGACTTCGCAGAGCCCTGTGTTTTTGGTAAACAGTCGCTACCCCCTGGTCTGTGCCACCCCCTAACGGTTGCCCGCTAAAGGGTCACGCTTCTTCCGAAGTTACGCGTGCAATTTGCCGAGTTCCTTCAACATAGTTCTCTCAAGCGCCTTGGTATTCTCTACCGGTCCACCTGTGTCGGTTTCGGGTACGGTCTATAATGTGGGAGCTATTTCCTGGAACTGCTTCACTGCATCATCAATCCAATAAGATGATACAATTTACGCAATCCGTCACTTCCCACAGG
>NZ_CP104883.1:377500-505000 GCF_025449335.1 Bartonella sp. HY328 | reverse complement strand
CATGATAAGCTGATAATATTCTAGGTAACATCGATTTAATATTAATTTATATAAGCATGATTTCTATTAATTTAATCGATGGATAAATCTAATAGTATAAAAAATGTTGGCGCATTTATTATAGTGTGGGGAGGTATGCTCATAATGAATTATGAAACAATAATTATAAAAACATATGATTGTAATGGCGAAGAGAAAGAAAATTCACGATTGCAATCGCCATCAAACAATGAAAACCGGATAGGTCTCATTCAACTCAACCGTCCAGAGGCACTAAACGCTATCAATTCCAAATTAACCCAAGAATTTTTGTCCGCCTGCAACGACTTTGATAAAGACCCGACTATTGGCTGCATTATTATCAGCGGCTCTCAGAAAGCATTTGCCGCCGGGGCTGACATTAAAGAAATGCAAAACCAAAGCTATATAGAAATGTATATGCAGGATTGGTTTGCCCAATGGCAAAAGTTTAGCAATCTACGCACGCCAACAATAGCTGCAATTTCTGGCTATGCATTGGGTGGCGGCTGCGAACTTGCAATGATGTGCGACATTATTCTTGCCGATGAGACGGCTAAATTTGGTCAGCCCGAAATAAAGTTAGGCATTATGCCAGGCATGGGCGCCACCCAGCGCTTAACCAAACTTATCGGTCGGACGAAAGCAATGGACATGTGCTTAACTGGGCGCATGATGGGAGCAGAAGAAGCTGAACGCTGCGGATTGGTTGCACGAATTATTCCGAGCGAAAACTTACAAGAAGAAGCTTTGAAGACCGCAATTTCCATTGCCTCCATGTCGCGTCCGGTCGCGATGCTAGCCAAAGAAACGATCAAAATGGCTGAAGAACTGTCCTTGGAGCAGGGTTTACAGTTTGAACGGCGCATATTCCATTCGCTTTTTGCCCTAGAGGATCAAAAAGAAGGAATGGCTGCTTTTGTTGAGAAGCGCCAAGCGGAGTTTAATCACCGCTAACATAGGACCACATAATCCCGATGCCAAGGCAATATCTATAAATTAAAATATAAAAACATTCTAATATTAACACTAAAGCAATAACAAGGTAAAAACATGACAAATATGTGGCACGATGGTTATGTCGCTGATATTGAATATACAACAGGTACATATGTCGAACAAACCCCCAATCATATGGATATGGTATGCCAATTAAACGGTATCGAATTGCCAGTTCCTGCAGATGCGGATTATAATTATTGTGAGCTTGGCTGCGGGCGCGGCGAAACATCGCTCCTAATTGCCGCAGCGAATAAAAATGCTAATGTTTGGGCATTTGATTTTAACCCTGCCCATATTTTTGAAGCAAGACGCATGGCTGAAAAAGCCAATTTAAATAACGTACATTTTGAAGAATGCTCTTTCCAGCAAATAGCCGAAGAGCCTTGTCCTAAAGGTATGCCTTTATTTGATTATATTACACTGCATGGCGTGTGGAGCTGGGTAAGCGCGCAAAACCGCCAATATATCGTACAATTTATAAAAAAATATCTAAAGCCAGGCGGCATTGTTTATGTGTCCTATAATACCCTTCCTGCTTGGTCCGAAGTGATCCCTTTTCAAAAATTACTGTTCCAACTCGCACTTGAAGAAACTGGACGCAGCGACCAGCGCGTATTAAAGGCAGCCCATAGAATAAAGGACCTCTTACCCGAAAATCTTCGGTTTATTCCTGAGCAATTTGTCAGTGAATTGCCCGATAACGGAACCTATCTTTCACACGAATATTTAAATCAAGATTGGGCCCCCTCATTCCATGTCGATGTTGCCAAGGATCTTAGTGAAGCTAAACTAAAATATATCGGCATTTGCACCTATATTGAGAATTTTGATGAATTTTCATTTTCTTATAAACAAAGCAAGATTTTGACGGCGACTGCCCCTCAAACAGTTGAAACGCTCAAAGATTATTTTATCAACCGTAAATTTCGTAAAGACCTATTTGCTCGGGGGTCTGTTGCATTGCAGCCTAAAAAAGCGCTTGAACAATTAAAGAAATGTATTTTACAACTTGCTGTTCCAAAAGAAAAAATTCTTTACGCTATCGCTTCTCATGTCGGTGATTTAAGCCTTAACAAAGACTTGTTCGGCCCAATTTTTGATGCTTTGGAAAAGAAGCCAATGAGCCTTGGCGAATTGGTAACACTTCCCGGAATTCCAGAACTTAATCCCAATGCAAAACAAATTATCGGCCTTTTACTTGCGGCCAATTATGTTCACATCATCAAACCAATAGAGATGCAAAAATCACGTGAAGAGGTAAGAAAATTTAATAGACTCTATGTCAAAACCTGCCTTGAGCAGGAACGTAAAATAGGTATTCTTGCCTGCGCTGCAAGTGGCAATGGCTTAATGATGAACTTCCTTGACCTGATCGCTTTTGATGCTCTTGCTGATGGCAGCAAGCCAACCGTCAATGACCTTGCCAAGAAAATTTGGAAAAGAGCAATTGAGCGTAACGATTCCCTATCTTTTGAAGGAAATATCATATCAACAGAAGCCGATGCTATTCGTATGCTAAAACCCGATCTTACCAAAGTCGTTGAACAATCATTACCTATCTGGCAAAATCTTGGAATTTTATAATTAAACGCTGATTACAGTATTATGAACATAAAAGGCATGGTTGTTTAACCATGCCTTTTAATTTTATGCACGTAATTTAGCCTAAATGAAAGTATAAAATAGCCTAATTATTCGTCGCTTTTGCGGCTTTAACAAGTGGCAACTTCATAGTTTTTCTAAAATACCCTAGCACTATTTAGCATTTCCATGTAAACATGGCCACTCACACATTCATATATGTTTTAGAGCACTCGCTTTAGAACTATCAACTTACTGGATAGAAAATGCCACGTGATAAAAAATTTGAAGGTGATATGACAGCCGTTGGAACCATGCGCGAGCCACCAGTTTGCCGCGTTGCCAATATTGATCGCCTTTTTGAAGATAGGGCTTTGCGCTTTGAGCGTCTTGCTCCAACTAACCCCGTTTCAAGCTATATCCAATTCTTAACCGATTTAACCAAAGCCCAGCACGAAACAGCACAAAAATTCAAAGACGGTTTTACGTCTTTGACTGATGAAAAAAGCCAAATAAACTTTGGCATGCCAATTATTGACCGCACAGCATTATATAGAAATCCGCTTGCCAATAAAATTACCAAAGATCTTTTTGCCCGTATCGAAAAAATAACTATGCCAGAAGCTTCAATGAAAGCTCTTGCCGCGGTAAAAAAATCAAAAATGATGCAAAAAGAAATTGCTGAAAATCTTAATGACCGCAAATTGCAAGAAGATCAATTACCAGAACATATTTTTATGTTGGCGAGCTTGCAAGTGCTTTATAGTTTGGCTGCATCACAAATTGACACAAGCAATATCAAACCGCTTGAACAAAATCTATGCCCTGCTTGCGGCGGCACTCATTCAGCATCGCAAATTGTCAATTGGCCAAATGCTGAAGGCACACGCTTTTGTTCTTGCCTTTATTGCGGTACAATGTGGAATTACGTTCGCATAAAATGCACATTTTGCGGTGAAACCGGTGCTGTTGAATATGGTGAAGTTGCTGATGGGCCTGGTAGTATTTTAGTAGAAAGCTGTAGAGATTGCGGCAAATATTGCAAAATGACCGATGCGCAAAAAGATGTTAATCTAGATGTTTTTGCAGATGATATTGGGTCGCTAGCTCTTGATCTCTTGGTTAAACAAGAAGGCCGCTTTGTTCGCGGAGCTTTTAATCCATTTTTATATGGATTTTGATAAAGGATAGTGGTCGTGTTTTCAAAGCTGCCTTCGGTTGATTTGTTACTTTCACACAATCTTTTGGCTAATGCATTAAAAAGCTTTGGCCATAAGGCGACAGTTGAAGCGATTAGATCAGTTATCGACAATGAACGCTCAGTGATAAAAGCTGGACGACCAGCGCGCGATACGGCACTTCTTGCAGGACTGGTTCTTGCAAGACTTGAAAGCAAATCCATATCGAAATTACGGCCAGTCTATAATCTTACGGGCACCATTTTGCATACCAATCTTGGCCGTGCAATTCTATCCGATGAGGCCATTGCGGCCGCAAGTGATGCTATGCGCCATCCAGTCGCGCTTGAATATAATTTAAAAAGCGGCAACAGAGGGGAGCGAGATGACCATCTGCGCCAATTAATTTGCGAACTCACTGGCGCTGAAGATGCAACCCTAGTTAATAATAATGCTGCCGCTGTTTTTATTAGCCTCAACATGTTGGGGGAGTTAAAATCAGGGCGCCGGCAAGTGATTATATCGCGCGGTGAATTGATTGAAATCGGCGGCGCTTTCCGCATGCCAGACATCATGGAAAAAGCCGGCGTTACTTTACGTGAAATAGGCACGACTAACCGCACCCATCGCGCGGATTATATGAATGCAATTGGTGAAGAAACTGCAGCAATAGCCAAAGTCCATACCTCAAATTTTGTCATTCAAGGCTTTAGCAAAAGCGTTTCAACTCAAGAAGTCGCCAATATTGCTCATGATGCCGGACTGCTGCTTTATGAGGATCTTGGCTCGGGCAATATTATTGATCTTCGACAATTTGGCTTACAGGCAGAACCATGTATCCGCGAAGTGGTCGAAGCAGGTGCTGATCTTGTTAGTTTTTCAGGCGACAAATTATTGGGTGGCCCCCAAGCTGGTTTTATTGTTGGCAAGGCTGAGCTTATTGCGCGCATTAATCGCAATCCATTAAAACGTATTTTACGCATGGATAAAATACGCCTTGCAGCCCTTGAAGCTACCTTGCATTGCTACAAGAATGAAAGCCTGATGCTAAAAAATATTCCAACCTTACGCTTTTTGGCAAGAAAGCGTCAGGACATTGCTGAAATGGCCGGATTGTTATTGCCAGACATACAAAATAGCCTTGGTGATTTCTTCAATGCCGAAATACTACCATGCGAAAGTGAGGTCGGATCTGGTGCAAGCCCGGCACAAACCCTGCCAAGCATTGCCATTGCAATCGAGAGCACTGGAAATGAAACCTTAAGCCTTAATCAATTGGCGCAAAAATTGCGCGAACTACCTGTGCCGGTCATTGGTCGTATGAAAGCCAATCGCCTTATGCTTGATTTACGCACATTGGAAGAACCACAGGCTTTTGCCGCCAATTTTGGATTGCTTGATTTATGATTATTGGAACCGCAGGCCATATTGATCACGGAAAAACTAGCCTTGTCAAAAAGCTTACTGGCATTGACACCGATCGCCTCTTGGAAGAAAAAAAACGCGGCATCACGATTGAGCTAGGCTTTGCCTATAAAACAGCTAAAAATGGCGAGCGTCTTGGCTTTGTAGATGTTCCCGGCCACGAAAAGCTAATTGCAACCATGGCAACTGGCGCGGCGAGCATCGATTTTGCTTTGCTGGTAATTGCTGCAAAAGATGGCATTATGCCACAAACCCGCGAGCATCTTGATATATTATCACTGATGGGGATTACCAAAGGCGCAATTGCATTAACCCAAATTGATCTTGTTGATAGAGATCGACTTATCGCAGTTGAGCAAGACATACAAAACTTTACTCAAAATAGTTTTTTGCAAAATGCGCCAATATTTGCCGTCTCATCATTAACAGGACAAGGCATTGATGAGCTATGGCAATTTTTAAGTGATGAGGCACTAAAATTTAAACATCGCCCAATTGCTGGGCGTTTTCGTCAAACCATTGATCGCACCTTTAGCGTTAAAGGCGTAGGAACAGTTATTACTGGCAGCGTCTTATCGGGGCAAATCCATAAAAATGACGATATCGTTGTGGCGCCACAGCATTATAAAGGGCGCATTCGCACGCTTCATGTGCAAAACGAAGAAAAGTCAGAGGCGATGAGCGGCGACCGCGCAGCGTTAAATCTTGTTGGCGATATGCTTACATTAGACCGTATCAAACGTGGAGATATGGTGATTGATCCTTTTTTAGATCAACCAACCAACCGCTTTGATGTAAGGCTTCAAGTCTTAAACAATGAAAAAAAGAATTTGCAACAATGGTTTCCAGTGCGCTTTCACCATGGAGCGCGCGATATGGCTGCCCGACTTGTTTTTTTGGAAAGTGATGAAGGCACACCAAATAGCAAGCCATTAGTGCAAATAGTCAGTGAAGAACCAATTATTGCCGCCAGTTTTGACCATTTTATTATTCGTGATACATCGGCAAGCAGAACCATTGGCGGCGGTTTTATTATTGATCCCTTTGCCCCAGCGCGCAAAAGACGCAGCCCTCAGCGCCTGGCAATTCTTGACGCTTTAGAAAATCGCAATCATGCTGAGGCTTTAACCGCCCTCCTTGCAATTGAGCCATTTTTTGTCAATTGGCAAGATTTTTGCCGCGCCCGTAATTTAACCGATAATGAAGCCGAAGATCTTTTAACCATTGTCAAAGTTAAAAAAATTGCTACCAATGATGGCACTGTCATTTTAAGTGATACTTATTTTGCAGCAATAAATGAAAAAGTTAGCGCCATTTTAACTAACTTTCATGCAATGGAGCCTGATTTGCAAGGCATCGGGCTAGAGCAATTACGCCGTCAAACTGCGCCCGAGTTAAAAGCACCTTTTTTCCGTCTTTTGCTGCAAGAAGGCATTAAACAAAAACAATATCGAATTTTTGGCGCATGGGTTGGGCTTTTTGGTCATGAAGCACATTTATCCGCAGAAGATGAGGCAATTTTTCAAAAAATTTCCCCTATTTTAAACGGTGATTTACGGTTTAAACCACCGCGCACCCGTGATTTTGCCAATGATCTCACCATTGATGAAAGCCATATGCGCGCCATTTTGAAAGCATCTAGCCGTATGGGGCGCGTTTACGAAGTCGCGCAAGACTATTTTTTTCCAAAGCCTGTGCTAGCGCAAATAGTCGACATCATGCGTGATATTGCCAGCCAAAAGGAAAAAGGCATTTTCGTTGCTGCGGATTTACGTGATCGCTTAGATAATGGCCGGAAAATAGCTATTTTATTGCTTGAATTTTTTGACCGACATGGCGTTACCATTCGCCGTGGTGACGAGCGCCGCCTTAATCCTTACCGACTAGATCTATTTAGTGACACCACATTGTAAAAGCTAATTAATCAGCCTTTTTAGCAAAAGCTACGCGTTTCCATCGGGTTTTAGTCAATAGATTAATGCCCAATCCCCAAAGCCCGGTTTTGCTGCGCTTTACCAACCGGCATAATTCGCGTTTGATGGTTTGTGCTTTAGTGCGTTTAACTTTCTTAGCTGTGGTAATTTGACTTCGCTCACCTTGCAACGTACTTGGTAATTGCGCTTGTATAGCGATGGCAGGATCAAGCTGATAGGCTTTCAATTTATCGATAATGCCATAATCAAAATTAAATAACCAATGATCAAAAGGCGCACTTACATGCTGCATTTGCATTAATAATTTTTGCGCAGCCTGTTTTGAAACAATATAGGCAGCCGCCATGATATGAGTTGATTTTAATTCCGCAAGATAAAATTCTTGCCCCTTAAAACAACCAATTTTTTGCCCCTCACCCAGCCAAACTTTTTTGCCAGATGTTTCAAGTTTGATTATATCGCAGGGCGCATTACTTAGAGCGCATTTCGATCTGACTAGATCAGATCGGCGCTCTAATCCTTTGTTTACACCGCGTTTTTTGTCCGAAAACCGCTTCACACTTTTCGGAAAACGCTCTAAATTATTTTTGCTAAAATGATCAATAATCCATTGGTCATCTTGCAAAATATCTTGCGCACCCTCACCTAGCTCGACATCATCCTCAAATATAGCGCCATATTCATCATCACCGTCTGCAATAAGCTGCAACGCGCGGGCATGACTTAAAAAACAAGCAATTTCACCCTTGGTTAAAGGCTCGCTCCATATATTATTTTTTTGTATTTCGTTTACATCATCATCATTTAAATTTTGCGCGTCAATAGCAGCAACCCGCGTCAACTCAAGCTGCAAGTCGCCAAAAATTTTCTGCAAACGCTGTAAGCGCTCTGGTGTGCGATCAAGATTGATGACATAAAGCTTCATAAGATTTCCTAATTTTTTTAAATCTAGTCTATTTTTTGTCTTTAGCAAACCGACATTGAACTATTCCATTGTCAAAATGCATCACATTTCTTACTTTATAAATAATTACAACAATGGATGGCTTATTTGACAGAAATTAATATTCCTGCCCCTATAGATAAAATTGATCTTTTACCAGAAAAATTTAAAGATTGGTTTTTACAAAAAAACTGGCAGCCACGTCCCCATCAACTTGCTCTCATTGAAAAGGCTGACAAAGGTCTATCAACTCTACTCATTGCGCCAACAGGTGCGGGTAAAACTTTGGCCGGCTTTTTACCTTCGCTCATTTCATTGTTCAACTTATCGCGCACAAAAACAAAAAAAACTACGGGTATTCATACGCTTTATATCTCGCCCCTAAAAGCACTTGCCGTTGATATACACCGCAATCTCGCAACGCCGATAGCAGAAATGGCGCTTGATGTATCAATAGAGACGCGCACCGGTGATACACCGCAGCATAAACGCCAACGTCAAAAAATTACCCCGCCTGATATTTTATTGACAACGCCCGAGCAACTCGCTTTATTGCTCGCAGCAAATGATGCAAAACGCTTTTTTGACGATTTGAAATTCGTCATATTTGATGAACTCCATGCCCTACACACATCAAAGCGCGGCCATCTTTTATCCTTAGGTTTGGCGCGATTGTTTAAACTCCAACCCAATTTACAAACCATCGGTCTTTCAGCAACGGTGAGTGATCCAGATGATTTACGTGGCTGGCTTGTGCCGCAAAATTGCGCATCGTTAAAAAATAACCTTGCCGAACTGGTCACGGTAAAAGGTGGCGTTCCCCCGCAAATCACCATTTTAAAATCTCATGCAAGATTGCCTTGGGCAGGACATTCAGCCCGTTATGCGCTGCCAGATATTTATGATGTTATCAAAACTGCAAAAACGACGCTTATCTTTGTGAATACCCGATCACAGGCTGAAATGGTATTTCAAGAATTATGGCGCTTAAATGAAGACAATTTACCCATTGCCCTTCATCATGGCTCGCTAGATGTTGCCCGTCGGCGCAAGGTTGAAGAAGCAATGAGCCGCAATAGCCTTAAAGCAATTGTTGCAACCTCCACCCTTGATCTTGGTATTGACTGGGGCGATGTCGATCTTGTTGTCCATATTGGCGCACCCAAGGGGGCAAGCCGCCTTGCCCAGCGCATTGGTCGTTCTAACCACCGCCTTGATGAGGCAAGTAAAGCGATCCTTGTGCCAGCAAATTGCTTTGAAGTGCTAGAATGTCAAGCAGCCCTTGATGCCAATTATATCGGCGCGCAAGATAGCCCAAATATTAGTAAAGGTGCTTTAGATGTTTTAGCCCAACATGTGCTTGGCATGGCCATTGCCGCGCCTTTTGATGCAGATAATTTTTATGATGAAGTTACCTCAAGCATTCATTACAAAAATCTATCTCGCATTGACTTTGACCGCATATTAGATTTTGTCGCAACCGGTGGTTATGCTTTAAAAGCCTATGAGAACTTTGCCAAAATTCGCAAAAATAAGGAAGGGCTTTGGCAGGTTAGCAATGCAAAAATTTCCCAGCAATATCGCTTGAACATCGGCACAATCATTGAAGCGGCTGAATTGCAAGTTCGCCTTATCAAAAAGGGCAGCCTGAAGCGCACGTCTTATGGTGGCAAACAGCTTGGCAAAATCGAAGAAGGCTTTGTTGAATCCTTAGAAAATGGCGATACATTTCTTTTTGCAGGTTATGTTTTGCGCTTTGAAGGGATAAGGGATAATCAATGTTTTGTTTCGCTTTCACCAAAGCATGAAGCGCGCATTCCATCCTATGCTGGCGGTAAATTTCCACTATCAACCTTTCTTGCCGCCCAAGTACGGGCCATGCTCGCCAAGCCGCAAAGCTGGCAAAAATTGCCGGACGCTGTGCGGCATTGGCTAGAAATGCAACAGCAAAAATCGATTTTGCCAGCCCAAAACGAATTATTAATTGAAACATTTCAAGAAAAAAAGCAGCATTTTCTCGTTGCCTATCCCTTTGAAGGCCGCCTTGCTCATCAAACCCTTGGCATGTTACTCACCAAGCGTCTAGACCGCATGGGGCTTAATCCACTTGGCTTTGTCGCAACCGATTATTCGATTGCCCTTTGGGGACTTAACGACTTAAATCAAGCTATTGCATCAAAGCAGTTAGATTTAAGCGCATTATTGAGTGAAGACATGCTGGGCGATGACCTTGAGGCATGGCTTGAAGACAGCCATTTATTGAAACGGTCTTTTCGTAATTGCGCGATTATTTCAGGGCTTATTAATCGCCGCCATTTTGGTACCATGAAAACCGGACGGCAAGTCACCATTTCAACTGATCTTGTCTATGACGTTTTACGCAATCATCAAAAAGACCACATTTTATTAAAAGCAACCCGTCAAGATGCCGCCCATGGCCTTTTAGATATAGCACGCCTTGGTGATATGCTGGCAAGGATTAAAAATCATATTCACCATCACCACTGCACCCATATATCACCGCTTGCGCTACCGGTTATTATGGAGATCGGCCGCGAAATGATTCCGGGTAGCGGTCGAAACCTTATATTGGAAGAACTCGCGCAAGAATATGCTAATTTTGATTTTGGTTGATATATAAAAGCCAATCATTTTATTATTCATACCTGCACGGTTTAAATGGTATAATATTCGCAATAAAACTGCATTTTATGCGTCAACATTAAAATGAGCATGGTGTTTTTAAATACTTCATTGCCTAAAAGGCTAAAAAAATTAAGCGGATAATACAATGTTACGTGAAAACATCCATGATCTTTTGTTGTTTTTTGTTGTTGCAAGAGAAAAAAGCTTTACACGGGCGGCAAGCCAACTTGGCCTTACTCAATCCGCTCTTAGCCACGCCATACGTGGGCTTGAAGCGCGATTGAATTTAAGGCTTTTAACGCGCACAACTCGAAGCGTTGCAGTAACGCCAGCTGGCGAGCAACTTATTCAAGATGTTTTTCCCTTGTTGCAAGAAGTTGAAGAAAAACTTGAAACCATCACCCAATTAAGCGGCCAACCATCTGGAACTATTCGCTTAACAACGGTTGATCTTGCGGCACAATATGTTCTTTGGCCTAAATTAAAAATATTTTTAGAAAAATACCCCAATATAAATATCGAAATCAGCAGTGATTACGGTCTTGTTGATATTGTAAGCAGCCGCTTTGATGCGGGTATCCGTCTAGGTGAGCATCTTGCCAAGGATATGATTGGCGTTTGTATAGGGCCAAATATGCATATGGCAGTCGTTGCAACACCTTCTTATTTTGAACATTTTACAAAACCAAAAAATCTAGAAGATTTAGATCAGCAAAATTGTATCAATTTGCGGCTACCCACATCAGGCGGGCTTTATCCTTGGGAATTTGATGTGGACGAAAAAACCGTCAAAATACGAGTCAAAGGGCAACTTACCTTCAATACCTACCCGCAAATATTAACTGCAGCCCTTGACGGCTTCGGTCTTGCTTATATTCCGCATGACATAGTTAAAGACTATATCACATCTGGCCATTTAATAAGCGTTCTTGAAGAATTTTGTCAGCCATTTCCAGGTTATTATTTATATTATCCAAGCCGCCGACATCATACAGCCGCCTTTAACCTTCTCGTGCAGGCTTTGCGCTATCACCATTAATGAATGCCATTCATAAGTTCAATGATTTTAATACGACTAGTTATTTTTCAAAATCAAGATATTTAATCATTCATCACGCACATCCCGCAGGAATGATAAAAATGCAAGACACATCTTTAATAGTTGAAAATAAACTAGCCTATTTTGTCGCCGAATTTTGGTTAAATGATTTAGAACCTATGCAAACTTATTCATCGCAAGTTCTGGCAACTTTAATACCTTTTAATGGCAAACTAATTGTACGCAATAATCAAACGGTTCCATTGGAAGGAGAGTCATTAGCAAATGCAGCTATTGTAATCTTAGAATTTCCTTCAATGCAGCATGCAAAAAATTGGTATTACTCTGAGGCCTATCAAAAAATTATACCGTTACGCCATAAAGCAGGAAAAACCAACGCCTATCTTGTTGAAGGGCTAACACTACCATCTTCTTAAACCAATTTCTTTGTTCGCCAATTTTTAAACTAAACAATATAATTTAAGGAATATCAGATCATGAAGATTGCAATCGTTTATCATAGTGGCTTTGGCCATACAGAAAAACTTGCCCAATATGTAGCAAAAGGTGCGAGGGAAGTACAAGGCGCCGAAGTATTTGAAATTAAACTTAGTGATGAAGCAACACCTTGGCCGTTATTGGAAGAAGCCGATGCAATTATTTTCGGCTCCCCCACATATAACGGAACAATTAGCGCACGTTTTAAACAATTTATGGAAGAGTCAACCCGCCCTGCTTTTATCAAACAAGCTTGGCAAAACAAACTTGCAGCAGGCTTTACAACATCTGGTGCTTTACATGGCGATAAACTTAATAGCCTTATGACAATGAGTCTTTTTGCAGCTCAACAAGGGATGATATGGGTAAATCTTGGTTTGATGGCAGGAACCACTGATGCTGATTTAAACCCAATTGGCAGCTGGTTAGGTGCGATGGCGCAATCAAGCGATGCATCCCCAGAAATCACCCCTAAAATGAATGATTTACTCACCGCTCAATATCTTGGCAAACATGTCAGCGAAATAGCAGAAAAATTATCTCGATAATTATCCTAAATGTCTTATAAAGCACTTTGGAAGTAGTTTTATTTAGCATTTTTCAAAGAGTAAAAAAGCGAGTTAAGGCTATAATACCAGCCTCAACTCGCAATTTTTCGCCTAAAATGTTTGATAATAATAACTAAGCTTTCAATCAAAGTTATGCCCAATGCACCACACATAAGACCAGCAAGGCCAGTTATACTTTCTGGTGATAATATTGCTCCTTGTTCAATTAAATCAAATTTATCAAAAAGATGTAGCGAAATATGGGTAACCGTTGGTGTCATATAAACGGCACAGATAGCCCCACCAATCCATTCACTTAATCTTTTCAACCAACTTTGTTGTGGGCCAGTTATTTGTCGTAAAACAGCGCCAAGGCTGCCGGCAAGCCCCGTCCAAAAAAGCCCAAATAGCGTTAGATACCAATCGGGCGGAATATTTCTCTCAGGCATTTTATATCTTTCTTACAATAAAAAAACAGGTTTTACTTCCTGTCAGAACGCTGACGATTCGCGTGAGATTGGCGTCAGGGGAATCATGCTAGATAAGTTTCATCAAACAAAATCTTAAACAAACTCAATCATGGAGATGAAAAATGTCAGTTAAAACGTTACGCGCCCTTGTTGTTACCTCTGCAATAGCAGCAATTGGTGTTACTGGTTTAGTGTCCGCTTCTTATGCACAAAATGCGCCCTATCCTACACAAACAAGCGCCCGCATCAGTACTTCACAACTTGCCAGTAAAATTGAACAAGCAGGCTATCAAATTCGTGATATTGACCAAAAATATTACGGTTGGGAAGTTGAGGTAACAGACAGAAACAACCAGCGCCTTGAGCTTCGCGTTGACAATCAAGGCAATATTACCGGCCAAGAATATGATGATTGATTTCATCATATAGGAATAATTAAAAAGATGCCTTTTAGAGCGCCGATCTGACTGGATCAGATGGGTGCTCTAATCAATTGTTTACACCATGTTTTTTGTCCGAAAACCGCTTCACACTTTTTGGAAAAACGCTCTAACAAGAGCATCTTTTTTCCTTTACTTCCAACAGCCTTGCTTTTGCCCAAAGCGATTGGTTACCACAAGCCATTTGCTAAGTAGCGGCTCTTTCAAAACCAATTGGGCTGGCTCATTTATTTTCGGCGGTGCCGTCCACCCTGCGCAAGAGAGCCTCGCATGGATCATTTTTTGGGAAGGGCTTTGACACCCCATTAAGGGCAAGGCACAAAGCATAATCGCTATATAGATCAACTTCATTTTGAATTTTACTCGCTAATTGGTAGGCTTTAACCGCTGATTTTAGCGCAGCCTCGCGCTCAAAATTGCGCCCATAAAAAAAGCCGCTTGATGCGGCGGCAAAGAAACAAACAGCAATTATGCCAATTTTATAGGGCCAAATCATTTAAGTATTTTCCTTTTTGATACGGCGAATAAAATAAGCTGCACCAATAAAGGCCGCCACTACCATAACAAGGGCTAAAGCCCATTGAAAAGGTCCCCCGCCACTAGCAAAACCAGTTAATCCTGATGCAGCTCCCAATATTGGGGCAATCACTTCTGGCTTAGTCAAAGGATTATCCTTAATTGGTTGCGGTTTGATATAATTAGACGAAACAAATTCACCCTTTGCCCATAAACCACCCTCAGCAGATCTTCGATTAACTAGCCCTTGCAAGCGTTTACCGCCCGCATTAACCCATTTCATCAATTCCACCGGCACTCCATCATAATCGCCCTTGTTTAATTTTTTAAGCAAAGAAGATTTTTTAAAAGCCCCAACCCCAACATTATAGGCAAATGAAACAAGTGCTGCAAATTGGCTGTCATTCAATTTAACTTTAACGGCTTGCTCAACCGCTTGTTCAAATTGCCTTAAATCACGCATTAAAATATGAGTGGCCTCAATATCGGTAATTACCATGCCCGGCCTTACATAAGGATCACCTGCCATACTGGTATGCCCGTAGCCAATTGTCCAAACATTCGCACTATCTTGATAAGCGTTAATGCGTAAACCTTCCCAGCGTTTGATGTGATCCAACCCTTGTTGATTGATTTTTCTAGTCACGAAATCACCTTTCTAGGATAAAAATCTATTCCCAATTATATTTTGGAAAATTCCTGCCAAGCTTCATTAAAACTATCCCAATCAAGCGCCAAACCACTCACAATATGCTGAACCAAAAAATGCTCATGGTCAAAACTCAAACCATAATCCCACTCTATTTGCGCATCTTCTTTTTTAGGCGATGGCAGAGTGTTGATGACGCCTTGCACAAGGGGCAATTTATCAAGCTTGCGTAATAATAGTCGTATTTGGCGAGCAGTTAAAACAGGATAGATTTTGTCATCATCAACCTGATGTTCATCATTTTTGGGCGCTTGACGCAAAAGCCCAATTTCGGCAGGGTTGCCCAAGCTATTTATTTCTATCCTGGTGCCATCGCTATCAAACCAAATATCACCGCGATAATCAGCGATGATTTGCCATTTATCTTGCTCAGATAGAAAAATAGCATTTTGATTTTTTTTTAATTTTGGCGGTGGTTGCAAGGTTGAAAAGGCGGGAAACAACCAAACGCCCTCTTCCATCGGCGAACGATCTGCAACGCCTTGCCCTAAATATTCAAAACTATTTGGATGATAATTATAAATTTTTGGTGCACTCATAATTTTTAACCTTAATAACGTATACAAGCTAATAAAGCGATATTGCGCGGGCGATTTTCGTTGGCAGTAGGCACAACATTTGACGCATCAAATGTCAGTGCCGGACCGGTTACCACAATGGTTGAGCCACCATTTCGATAAGCCCCGGTATTATTGAGCGAAAAAGCACCACTTGGGTTACTCCACGGCACGCCGCCCGCCGCTGATAATTTTGCAGTAATATTGCGTATAGCATCGCCTTGTGCTGTACCAATAACTCGCCCTGCATCAACACCACGCCCATCATCAAAACTACGCAAAAACTCTCCACGCAAATCAGGAAGCCTAAACATAGAAGCTTCACCATTGCCGTAAGAAAAACAACCTTGTGCTCCGGCTTGCCAATCGCTTTCCTCTACCAAAGCACCATTTTCTGCGACAAAAGCCCAAAGGTTAGGGTAGGAGATACGAGATACCAATGCACCATTAGCTTTTAACCAGCCAGAGGGCGCTTGGCTGGCGGCAAAAAACGCAATCTGCCCAACGAAACTATTTTGTGAAGCCAAAACAGCTGCAATTGCACGCCGTTCAGTTGTACGTAAAAATAGATTGCGGCTCCCTTCATTAAGGTTATCAGCGTCAAAAATATCTGCCGCCACATTATTGGGATCATAGACCGATTTTGCCATATCACCACTACCAGATCCAGTTGCGGAAACAGTGGCCCAACTACCGTCCCCACGCAAAAAGCTAGAGCTATTGGCGCTACCAGTCGCGGTGATGTCGGCAATAGCAATTTTGCTCTTTTTAGCTAATGCGCCAAGATCTGCCGGTTGCACCGCGGTTTTCGCTTTACTAGCAGCATCATCAAGGGCGACTTTATCGTTTGCAGTAAATAAACGATTGGTGGTTCCAGCCACCATATTATCCATATTGAAAGCATCACTATTTTTACCGCTCGGATCATAGACCGATTTTGCCATATCGCCACTGCCAGATCCAGTTGCGGAAACAGTGGCCCAACTGCCGTCCCCACGCAAAAAGCTAGAGCTATTGGCGCTACCAGTCGCGGTAATGTCGGCAATGGCGATTTTGCTCTTTTTGGCTAATGCGCCAAGATCTGCCGGTTGCACCGCGGTTTTCGCTTTACTAGCAGCATCATCAAGGGCAACTTTATCGTTTGCAGTAAATAAACGATTGGTGGTTCCAGTCACCATATTATCCATATTGAAAGCATCACTATTTTTACCGCTCGGATCATAGACCGATTTTGCCATATCGCCACTGCCAGATCCAGTTGCGGAAACAGTGGCCCAACTGCCGTCCCCACGCAGAAAGCTGGTGCTATTGGCGGTACCAGTCGCGGTAATGTCGGCAATGGCGATTTTGCTCTTTTTGGCTAATGCGCCAAGATCTTCGGGTTGCACTGCGGTTTGCGCTTTAGCAATAGCTGCTAAGCTTGTACTATTTAGTGAAAACTCAATACTGCGATCACTTAAAGTGCCGCCACCCGTCAAACCTCGACCAGGTGATAGGATCATAAATTTAGAGGCAGCATTATTTGCATTATCTAAAGCAGTTAATGTTGCTTCGGATAAGCTAAGGGTTCTATCTTCACTAAAATTACCACCGCCTTGTAAACCATCGCCAGCAATAATTTTACGATCAGGCCCAACCGCCGAATCGGCCTTTGCGCCTTGTGCTGCGGTTGCAAAAGCTGATACATTTTCAACCGCTGCACTGCCAAGACTGGCAGGCACAACAACTTTATCAACTGCAATTCCTGCCACCACCTCTTGCTTGGTTGCGGCTGGCAATTCAAAATTATGGGTGTGATAAGGAACAGCCATAGGTTAACTCCATAAAAAAGCCGCTTTAAAGCGGCCCAAAAACTTTAATGACAATTTTAAAACCAGCGGCCCATGGCCATTCTTTGTAATGGCTTCACACTACCGGTTAACTCATTGGTATTGCGATTAAACAGTACTTTTGCCCTGTCAATCTCACTAATGAGCACAGAATTATTATTTTGTACCGACAATGGCGTGATTGTAACCACTGGTGTTGACACGAAAGAAGCTGGAAAAATCCATTCATCAAAGGATTGATTATTGCTTGGCCTAACTGATGATACAGAATTGGCCCAACAAATCTGAGTGCCATCGGCAAAGCGAACATAATCGCCATTTTCATTGCTGCCACTCGTTATACCAGCTTTTAAAACTGCATTCAGCGGCGCATGCACCATTTCATTATTGGCATAAATGAGTACACGAATTTTTTCCGGTTCATTAATTCCAGAAATAGCAAAAGGCGTGGGGCTTGCACTCATATTACACCTTTATCGCATATAAAATTGTCACATTAATCGGCCGCGCTTCGTTACCGCCATCAGAATTGATGGTGTGGTTGTGGTTACCGCTAGTTGTGGTCGCGCGTGTTTCTTCGTGCAAAGCCGGGGTAAAAGCATTGAAACCAAAATTTGCTGAAACAACCAAATCCGTCTGCGAATAGGTAAAATTATGATTATGATTGCCGTTCGTGCTGGTTACGCCACCATGATTGTGCGCACGATTTTGACTATCTTGAACAGTTGCAAAAGCACGCCCGCTATCAACGCCACGCCCATGGTCCCACCCGCGTAAGAATATACCGCGAAAATCAGGTAAATTAAAACTTGTCTGGCCATCACCCCACCCCCAAGTGCCACCAATGGCATTAAACAAAGCAGGATAAGCAGTGCGTGAAACCGCAGCTCCATTACATTCAAGCCAACCATTTGGCGCAAATGCCATAGCAAAAGGCGCAATCATACCAGTAGGAATGGGTTGGCTTAGTGTTGGTGCTGCCAAAAACCAACCACCTCCACCATTATTCAAACTTTGTTGGTAAACCGCCTCATAAATACCACCAATTTTAATTTCGCCACCGACTAAAGCAGTAACACCATTAAAGTTCGACTGAAAAAATGGCCGTGCACCAAGACCATTCAAATTCAAAGTCGCACTACCATTATTAGTGGCAACGGCTCGAAACCGCACCAAAATACCATCAAATAGGCTGGTTATCGTTGCATTACTGCGTAATTCCACACTATTTGCACTTCCGCCCGCGATCAGTGTGCCACCAATATCGGCAATATATTCGCGAATACGCTGCATCATCGCCCGCGCTGAATTATTTACCGAACTTGGTGGCTGCCCTTCCGACCAATTGATAATATCATCGGCATTGGCATTATTCGCCGCATTGAGCGACCAATCATAAATTGTGCTCATCACCATCTCCAAATTATTAAGGGAAAAACTTAAGAAGCCTTTTTAGGGTCAGGACCTAGGCAAGTTTAATGAACTAATTCCATAGCAAAGCCGATCTCAGTATAATCAACACAATAAAGGCCATCACGCTCATCAATCAGCACTGCTTGTGGTTTAATGGATAAAACATCTTGCGCCATCACGCCGCGATAACGTTGTGGCTGCCCACAATAATTAAACTCATAAAGCGGATAGCCATTGCGATTTCCAATTTGAACAATGTTCTCTTTGGCGCGAATATCAGATTTGCCAATCAAGCCACCAACCGTTTTCGCCGTATCCAACAGGCTTGGCTTTTTGGTTGTCTCGCTTTGGCTCGAACCACTGCTTGTGCCATAATTGCCTGAAAAACCAGTTGCCGCATTTTGTAAAAGATTAAGCCTACTCCAATCACGGTTGTCATCTTCAAGCCATTTTTGCCAATCGGCATCAACTTGCGCCTGCGCATTATCATCAAGCGTCTGGCCACCATTTAATGCATTGCGCCAAGCATTGCTTTCATTGCCTAAATAGTTGGCAGCACCGGCCACTTGCCCTTGATTGGCACTGTCAATCTGACTATTGGCAGTTAGCATATTTTTTACATCTTGATTATATTGGTTGGACAAAGCGGAGGTTGCAACTTGGCCTAGATTATTGGCAAGAACTCCCGAATGCGCACCCGAGCCATATCGCCCAGCACCTGCCATCTGGCTATTAATTGTGGTGGCAGTATTATTTAACGTATTTTGTAATGCTTCGTTAAAAGCACTATTATTGCCAATTAAATCACCTGATGCCATTTTTGTTAAATTACTAGCACTTGAGGTAGGATTATTCATCAATTGACGAAGATAATCATTGTTGAAATTATTAGCACTATCTGTCAAACCATCAATAGCAGACTTTGTTGTATCACTTAAATCTGCAACGCGCTGCCCTTGATAAACATTACCGCCTTGTCCATTTTGATAGGCCGATAGAGCATCACTTGCCCCTTGCTGAAATAAAGCTTGCGACCAAGCAGGCGGCGCATTGGTCTGGCTCTGTGTCTGGCTTTGTTCGGTTTTACTATTTTTTCCTGTGCTACCACCCATATTAAAGCTCCTTATAATAACGGACAAATTTTGCCGCATAACCATGTTTTGCTAAAGCTTTGCGCCAACCTAGTCGCCCAATCGGGCAAATTTCATCAAAGCCATTATTTCGCGCCCAAACTTCAATTGGCTGAATTAAATCAGCAATAAACGGCCCGCCCTCACCCGCCAATTCCAGTAAAAGCAAGCGCTTCCGTCCCGTTTCAGTCACCTCACTCTGGCTTGTAACAAAAGCAACAAAGTCCTTTTTTTCATCCAAAATGAGCCATAGCTGCTCAACACCCTCGGCAATGTTGCGGGCAAGATTTGCAATGCTAATATCATCTGGAAAACGCAGCTCCAGTTTTTTCATGGCTTCGCTTATCGCCTTGCTATATGGCGCAATTTCTTCAAAGCTCCACTCACTGGTTAAATAGATTGATAGGCTCATCGCATCCCCGCAAAATTAAAATCAACATCAAAACCCTTGACATGTTTCCAAACCTCACCGGCTGGAACACGCAAACGAAATTTATGAAAACGCCCTCGCGCTCGCATGTGATAGCGGCCACTATTATAGGAGGGCAATTTTTCCACCCCCCATCGAATTGGGTCATAAAGGTTACGGCGAAATCGTGTTCCAACACATAAAAAAGCCTGATCGGTATCAATGGCAGCAAACACTGAGCTAATTCGTTGCACACTACCAGCGGTTGAGCCAATCTCTTGCGACGAAACAATTGCCTCCATCCCAGTGCCAGAAAATGCACCAAGCCGATAATCTGCCGAAAACGCCCCCAAAATCGGTGCGCCGCCCTGCCAAGCCTTGCTGTCTAATGAAAATGGTAAGGTTTCAAGACTCATTGATACACGGTCTAAGCCATCAAGCGTATAGCCAGCATTATAAATTGGCATAATGCCGCAAGTCTCAACATTAACCAAAGACCAGCGTTGCAATCCCCAATCATAAATCAGCATTTCACGAAAAATGCCGGTCCCCAAATAATCGGTAATCCAGTAAACACGGCTATAAAATGGATCAATTGCGCCAAACATGCTGGAAATATCAACGGCATTTAATTTAGAAAAAACACTGCGATCTACTTTTTCAAAGCCAATTGGGCTAATTGCACCATCCATGCCTATTTGAAAAAAACCACCCTCATCAGCATAAAAAGCATAAGATCCCCGACAAGCAATCGAAGCGGCTGACTTCGCACCACGTTTATCGTGAATTTTTTGAAAACTAAAAATAATGTCAGAGCCGGGCACAAAGGTGGCGCGATAAATAGCAGTTTGCAAAAATACAATAGGATTTGTTGTTTCACTAGAACCTTGAACATTGCCACCATCAGGAAAATTTTGATAATCGCAATTTTTTTGCCCTACCGTCCACCATTCCGCATCATTAAGCCCCGACCAATGAACACGGTTGGGAAAATCAGGCAATTGCATTAGGCACACAAAGTCACCCCAAACCCGCACTAAACCTGCTCGCGGCGGATCACCACCAAGATTACGAAACCGACTTACTTGCCCAATGATAAAGACTTGCGGTGCATCGTTTTTATTCACCGCAATGACATAATTGCCAAAGGCCGCAAAACTCCAACGCGCATCTTCATTGGCCGAATAGCTAAAATCCTCTTTGCCAATATTTTTCCAGGTTAAATCAGTATTATCCAACATATAAAGACCAGTGTCAGTACCGCAAAATATAAGCGTTGTGCCATCAACGGCGCGCACAGCAATGCCACCTAAGGGCTTTGCCATCAAATTACCGGTAAAAACTTCAAAAGAAGGCATTGGTATATAAGAGCCATCGGCAGGAATAACATTGCGAATATCATCGGTAAATTGTCCATTTATATCAGCAACATCAGGGCGATATTCAGCAATAGGAAAAAAAGCCATCGACTTTTCCTTTCAAAAGGCAATTTGCAGAAACATTTTGTGACGGAAAAGCAGAGTTTTCTTTTCCTAAAAATGCTGAAAATTTAAAAATTTGTCGGATAGATGCGGCCTCGGCCATTGCGGCGCGAAGTTTCGGCTCTTAATGCGGCTAATTGCTCATAAAAATCATTCAAGGCACTTGCAGCAATATCGCCATCTTTTAAAATGTCCTTATAAAGCTCATATTTCGCCCTAGCGCGAATTAAATCAAAAGCCTCATAAAACCAAGGGTTCGGTTCATTCGCCGAAGTAATATTGCGAAATCGCACCGGCGATAATTGTAATCTTATTTGATAGGCTGTGTCGGGAATAGGATAGAAGCGTAATTTTTGCCCAAAATAACTATAATAGATAGGTTCACCACGCTCATTGCCTTGCCTCGTTTCCATAAACTCCGGCGGTTTTGCTGCTAAAAGCACATAGTGATTATTATCCCTTTGGCAATAAACCTGCGAAAGACCAGCTAGGGTGGCAATCGCTTCATTATCGTCAGTTGAATAAAATTCCTGATCTTGTTTGGTAAAAAAACTTACCTCACGACTTTCATTAAAATAAAAAGGCTCACGCTCACAAAAACGGATAGCGGAAAAGATTGCTTCTTGGATCTGCGCCAAATATTCATTATTGGTGTCATCAAGATCATCAGAAATACTATTAATCAAATCAGTAAACGTCTTAATTTGCGGTGCCAAAACCGTGGGTATGCCTGAAATTGGACCACCCGTTGTTACAATAACTGCCATTTATTCCTCGCATAGGTCATCATTCAATCAAATGACAAAACGCATTTGAAAGTAATAAAAATATTTTGGATTGGAAATGAATCAGGAGCTTAATCGGATTGCATTCCGGTCAACTGCCCAAGTCCGGAAACTTATAAGCAATAACCTTCGCTAATACCTCTATTTCAGTAATTTTCGTTATTGCATTGCAAAGGCACAAAAATTTAATTTATCCTTCACTACAAATGCTATAAATCGTCTTTTACTTTTCCCTGCCGCCATCTGCCTCTAAGTGTTGCCCATTCATTTTCGCATCGACCAAATGTTAAGATCTCTTTTTCAAGTGTTATGACACATGAACCTGCACCATTATTGTTAGGCCTGCGAAAAAATAATTGATTATCTTTTATAAACCAATCATGCCAATACATATAAAAATAACCATGCTCTTGGCTACCGTCAGGTAAAAGGCTATTCACATAGCGCGGTAATTTAAAAACTTTTTCCTCAAAACAAAGTGGATCTAAATATACATCTTCAGAATCTTTTATAATTTGATAAAAACATTTTCCTATCAAATCAGTTTTATCAACATTTTGAGAAAAAGCCATATTCACATTGACAAGCGAAAAAGACGAAAAAACAATAAAAACTATTTTTAAAACCAAAATCCTCACAATATATCCCCCATCCCAAATAGAATTTTAAATATTGAACATGATTTAGTTTTTAAAATGGCAAAAAAATATTTCCCTTTTAAAAAGTAAGGGCAAGGTTTGCCTGCCCTTACCATAATTTAAATCATGTTATTATGCAGGTGCGGCATAGGTTGAAATAACGATGGAACCAAAGTCCTCATTATTGAACACTGTTTTCTTAAAGCCAAAAACAGTTTTTGCAGCAACACCTAATTCACGCTGATAATCAAACAGTTCTTCAACCAACTTATATTTTTCAGCAGAGCGATCCTTGCCAAAAGCAATCGCACCGGCTTGCCCACCAAGTAAAACCGCACGGCGTACATTCGGCAATTCAACACCAGTATCGCTAAGGCCTGGCATAATATGTTCAGCTTCGCGCAAGATAACGCCATTATACATACCAAGTGAGCCATCAAAAATCGGATTTTTTGACCGTGACCCCATATAGGCAGCTTTTTGAATATCAAGCCACTGACCTGCGGACGTATTGGTGCGCAATGATGTAACCTGTGTTGGGTGCAAATAAAGCACATAAACATTTTCACCATTCATACGCACTGGACGAATTTTAGGATTGGCAAGTTTTGCCTTTTCGACAGCGCGATCAATCAAAGAAAGGTTAAAGCTATCTGCCGCCGCAAGTGCTGCTTCATTGGCTTTGTTATTGGCACGGAAAACGCGGTTAACCGTCGGCGCCGTTGGTTGGTTAAAACCATAATGAACCGATGATAGGGTTAACGAATTGCCTTCAAAATTAAGTGTTTTGCCAGTATAACCACAAAGATGCAAAAATGCTGTCATTGACAAGCGGTCGGCATACCAATCAACGAGACCAGCATTGGCTTCTTCACGCAAGTTAAACGGCACGCGCTGCGCATCAATCGTACCATCATTTTTCACCCGTACGGCATGGGCAAGTTCGTTAAGCATCAAACTGTCACTATAAGTGCTCAAGGCTTCTTCACTTCCCTCAAGCTCGGTGCCTTCAGTTACACCATCACCAATTAATTGGCGGCGCAGTCCAAAAGTCACCTTATCGCCTGCCCCTTTGGAAGTCTCATCCTTTAATTGGATAATACTGCTAGATGATGTGCCAATCAGCGGCGCAATCGCTGTCGCTTTTGAAATTTCTGCCGCAAGCTGACGCGACCAGGTTTTAACTGCCAAAGGATTATTGACATCAATATTGGTTACAGCCATGTGCTGTTTCTCCTAAAAATGAATTGGAAAAAAATAAACACCCAACAAATGAGATCTATGCCCAATTAAGGGCAAAACCGCCTGTTAAACTTTTTAAAATTTTGATGGGTGATTGCTTAACGCAGCAATAAGCGCAGCTTTAATCAAGCTTTATAAAGTTTTGCTTTTGCAACATAAGATCACAAAAACAAATTGCAAAAAAACGTCTTTTGCGAAACGAAAGCCTTTAATAAACAAATCTCACGGCTAATTTAGATTTGCAAAGAAAAAATGCACTGACTTTCACCAGCGCATTTTTTCTTTAATCGGATATAAAACTTATGGCTTAACTTATTTTTGCAGATGCTTATCAAAAAACCGGCTGACATCGCCAAAATGCTCGGTCATTTCAGGCATTGGCCCATATAAGAATTGCACATGTGAAAGTCCCTCAAAAACAACTAAGTCCGTTTCAACTCCAGCTTCAATCAATTTGCGATGCACACGCACCGTATTGCTTAAAAACAAATCCCTAGTGCCGCTAGTCAATAAAGTTGGCGGAAAATCATGATAATCACCATAAACAGGCGATAATTGTGGGTCTTTCATATCATGACCATTCGCATAAATTTCAGCTGCCCCCTTAAGCCAGCCATCATAGCGCAAAAGCACATTATCAACCCCTTCATTGACAAAATAACTATCACCTGTCTTAGTTAAATCAGACCACGGGGTAGCTGGTGCAATTGCAGCTGGCAACGCAATCTGTTCAGATTTGGCACGCAAAATAAGCGCTAAAGTCATACCACCACCAGTTGATGAGCCAAAAACACCAATTTTCTTTGGATCATGCTGTTTAACCAAAGCACTATAAACCGCAAAAGCATCATCCATTGCAGCAGGATAAGGATGATCTGGTGCCATACGATAATCCACTGAAATCACTTTATAACCACCAAGCCCTGCCAATTCTATCGCTTCAAAAGCGCCAATTTCTCCGGGGTTAAGCACATATCCACCGCCGTGAAAATGTAAGATAATGCGGTTTGTATTTTCAGGTTTTATAACCTTTGGCGTTACAATAAACACAGGAACATCAGCAATTTGAGACTTTTCTACCTCAACACCAAAAGCCTTTTTGAATACTGGCATAACTTTTTGGAGCTGCTTAGTATTTTCAGCCACCCATTGCTGCCATTCATCCGCTGTTTTTGGTGTTGCAAGCATTAGTGATGATGGCGGCACACCCATCAAAACCTTCGCTTGTTCACTTACAGTCGATGGCACTGGCAATATTCGCTCTGGAACTTTACGTTCTTCACCTACTGCATAATTGGTTAAGCCTATAAGACTTATTGCGAGAAATGCTAAAATATTTTTTTTATTCATAAATATCTCCATTAAATAGCAACTTACCACTAAGAAAAATAGTAATATAGTCCAATAAATGGATTTTAAAAAAAATTGCAACATAAAATTTAAAATTAAAATCAATAACTTATATTAAAATAATTCATAAATTAGTTATCAAAACATGCCTATAAAACTTAAGCAAATTTTACAGACATGTTTTCATCAACGATACCAAAAAACTAAATATCAGCCACCAAACATTTTGCGGAAATTATCGCGATTATTATCATACCATTTGGCAAACTCCGCTTCCGAAAGTCCGGCAAGCGTTTCTAGCAGCATTGGATCACCGGCATCGCGGCCATTGGTTGCTGCTAGAGTTCGCGCGGCATTTTGCGCTTCACCCAAAGCCTTGAAACGCGCACCATTTTGTCCCCCATAACCATAGCCTTTGGCCACTTCATATAAGGCTTTGGCTGGATTTTCACCTTGCTTTAAGCTTGCAGCAACAATATCGCGCAGTTCATTGCGCATTTGGTTTGTTCTAAAACCAGCATCATTAAACCGTCCATCAATACCAGCTAATGCTTTTAATTGATTATCTCGCGCTTGCCCTAAAAAATTCAAAGCTGTATCTAAATCACCAATCTCGCTGCGAGATTGGCTAAGCGCATTATTCCATTCTCCCCATAAAGCGTTTTCGGTTTCAACTTGTTGTCGCGCATCATTTTCGCGTTGTTTTTCAGCTGCCATATCCTCACGCAAACGCTTAATTTCATTAGCTTGCCAACGGGTAAAACCAATAAAATCTTTTTCTGGATCAGGCGGAACATCACTCTCATTATTGGGTGATTTTTTTTGCGATGTTGTATCTAATAAAGACTTTAATAATTCGGCTTCTTCACGTAATTCACTTAACAAAGCCCTCGTCTTTTTATGCTCCTCCCGCTCGGCATGCAAAGCTGCATGAGGTACCGTTTTTTGCATAATCGGTTCTTTGGAACTCTTGTCATTCAGCGCACTATTATCCAACTCCCCCACATCCATTGCGCTTTCATCTAGCTCCCCACTTTCATTTGCTAATCCGCTTTCATTTGCTAATCCGGTGGCGCCACGGCTTTCAAAATAGGCCTGTTCAACATCATTTAAAACTACATCTGCTTCTTGCATTTTGACATCCTTATTCATTGCAGCAAGGGCTGCATGTTATCAAAGAGGAATTTTGAATTAAAAGTTGACGCTGCTATTTAAGAATTGGCGCGTTGGTTATTTACTCGCTGACGAGCAATCGCATTTCTTTCCTGCGCAACAGCAAGGCTCTGCGCGTCACTTGCCGCTTTTAAAGCAAGATCACGCGCTTTTGCTTCTGCTTCCAATTGCTTCATGTAAAGATCAATGCTTTTTGCCTCAACTTCAAGGCGTTGTTTGGCAGTTTTCCCAGCAATATCGGCTTGCAAACCCTGCAATTTTATATCTGCTTCAGAAGGAGCTGCATTTTGCTCTGGCATTGCCTCTTTTTGTGCTGCTGACAAACGTTGCCAACGGTCAATTAGCGACGCTGGCAGCGGCGAATATCGCAATATTTCCATACCAATTTCTGGCGTAATATAGTCGCGTAAAATCGGCAACATTTGCTGAATAATTGCAAAGGTACGTTCTTTTTCATTAGGGCTAGTCGGCGCATCATCAACAATAATATCATAACTTCTATTGGCAATGGTCTCGCGCGTTAACGGCACATATTGGCTTTTATCTTCACCAATAATACGCACAAGCCGCCCATCCGATAGGTAATTTTGCAAAAGATAAAGAACAATGGTTCCTTGGCGTTTGCGGTAACGGCGCAGCGAATTAAACAAAGACGCCAAAAGGTTTAAAGATGATTGACGTCTTTGTGCTTCCAAAACCCCCGGTTGGTTCACTTCTCGCGTACCGATAAATTCTGGCGACAAGCCAGTCACTTGCGTCAAGGCTTCTTTGCTTTCATTAAACAAAGTAAAAAAGCCGGATGGAAATTGCGCCACTGGCTTTGGCTGGATACGCGCAGCATTACCAGATAAAGCCCCATTGCGCATCCAGGTCACTTGGTCGGCACGCGCCAAACTATCCTCCGCTTGACGGTCATCCTCAAATGCACCGCGCTCAGCCATAATACCACCCTTGGCTTGACTGTTTAGCAAATACATCACTTGGCTAAAAAATTTATTTGACCAGCGTTGCGGATCCTTTGCCGTACGGACAACCCCATAAAATTGCCGCTTCATACGGTCATAATAGCCGGTAATACATTCCCAGCCAAACATGCCTTTGGGTGCCAAAGGACTATCGGGCGGAGCCAGTAAAGTGCGCCCTAAAAATGCGCGTTTTACAACTTTGCGGCTTTGTTTAATAAAGGGAAAGTCCTTAAATCGCTTTAAAATTTCATCTAGTTCCAATTGGCTATATTCACGTGGGTTCCCCGTTAATAAATCGGGGCCACGATAAAAATTCTCACGCTCAACATAGCGGCACTCCACCAGAGTGCACATTTTATGGCCCCGATCATCTTTTGAAAATCCATAATCATTATTGTCATTATAAGCAGAACCAGCTTGATGAATATGCGCGCCTTGTGGATCATGAGCCAAAGTCTTAGCCCAATCAGCATGAAGAAGCTCACTATCAATATCAGGAAACATCGCTTTAACATCTTCAAGCGGCTTTTCATCAACATACCAAAGCCGACGCGCATCACCCAAATTTGCTTTCACAGCACCGCAATCCCAAACCATTTTTAAAGGATCCAAACGCTGGACTAATGGATCACCATCGGGATTATTTTCAAAATCAAGCCGCGTATCCGTCCAGCCCATGCCACAAATTACTGTATCGGCAAAAGCATCAGAATCCTCGTCTTCCGCGCCCGATTGATCGCGGAACCACTCACCAGCACCGGTTAATAATTCATTGGCAATACTATCACCAATTTCGCGCGGGATATAACGCACTTGCCGGCGATTATTAATTTCCGAGCCAATCACGGCGTTAACCAGTGGTGCAACGCGGTTAAACGTCATTACAGGTCGGCGCTGTTCACGCAAAACCGCCATATCTTCAGCCGCCCATTGCTCACCATTATAAAAAGCATAATCTTCACGGGCATGAACACGCCATGCAGCACAATGGGTAATGTCTTCTTGAAACCAGCCAATGAGTTTTTGAGTTAATGCTTCATTGCCAAGCTCTTTGTCAGTATCTTTAGACGCAGCAATATCATGCACGCTAAAGTCAGCATGTTCATTTCTATCCATCTTACAATCCTTGAAAATATTTATCGCAGCGCCAAAAATAAATTGGCTCAACTCTTTTAGCCGGCCATCCATGATGATGAATTATATCGACCATTTTGATAGCGTTGGCTTATCTGTTTGTCATTCGGCGCTTCATAAGCCACGCACATTAAGCCAAAAGCATCAGCGCCATGGCTTGACCAATCATGCTCTGGCCCAAGACCAATTTGGCGGTTATCATCACGCTTTTCATGATACCAGCCAAGAGCATCAATTCCCGCTTTAGTTGTTTCTTCATGAAACCAAATAGCATTAAATAAACGCCGCACCGCTTCAATACGCAATCGCGCCGCACCTACCCCTTGATTGGGAACAATATCAACAAAAAAGCCTGCGTCACGCAGGCTACCGGCAAAACTAACATCATGGACCCGGTCACGGGTCACCCCATCATGGGGCAAAACCATCTGCGCATCACCGTAAGAGTTTTGCCGCAGCCAATCAATATGGGCAGAAAGTGGCTGACCTTGCGCTTCATAATAATTTAAAACTCTAATTTCACGCCCAATAAATTGCGCTATCCAAATGGCCGTTGCATCAGCACGCGCGCCCGTACCGCCAATATCCCAAAAAGCTTTGACACTCATTAAAGGATCGCGCGCGACATGGCCAATGCGCCCTTCTTCACGAGCAGTCAACAAAGATTTGGCAAAATAAGCACCTTCCGCCGCCCCAATAAAATCACCCTCCCAAATATGGGCATATTGCTCTGGTCGCTTTTGCTTGTCTTCCAAGCGTTCTAAATTTAAAACTTCAGGAAACCACGGATTGTCGCGCCAATTCAATTCAACAATTTTTGCGCCGCTTGGAGGATGTTCACGAAAACGGCAATGGGTTGCACTTGTTTTACGTTCAGGGTTCCAAGTCACCCATATTTCAGAATTTTCTTCGCGCACACTAGGAATAGCTTTACTCCAAGCTCTTTCCGATAATTTTTCCGCTTCATCCACCCATAAAAGATGGATCCGCGCCTTAGATTTTATCGAATCTAGATGATGTTTTAACCCAACAAACGCAAAAGAAATCCGACCATCTTTGGTTCTAATATATTTTTCACCCACATCATAATGACGTGCAAGCCAATCCAGCGATAAAATAGCCGCTTTTACTTCAGCAAAAGACGATTCCTCCAAGGAATTCATATATTCACGACCAATAATAATAAGCCCTTCCTCACCAGCACAAGAAAGTTGATAACCTTTCACTGCCGCCATTTTTGCAAAAGACCTTGTCTTGCCAGAACCACGCCCACCATATGCGCCGCGATAACGCGCATTACCTGCAAAAACCGCAACAAGCTTTTGCGGCAGCTCAATTTGCGCAATAGATTTTTGATTTTTGGGTGACTTTACCCTTTTTGGCTGTATCATATTACCTCAACATGTCATCACACCTTATCTTCACTTATATCCAACGTTCCAATAGCGTTTTGGACAACGTCTTCAAGTTGCGGTGCAATAATTTCAATATGGGTTATTTTAGCGCCTTCGCTTAATTTATCCTCAGCAAGTACCTTGCCAAGCAAAGTCAAAAAAGGACTAGGCGTTGCAATTGCTTGTGCCTCTAAGTAAGAAACAAGCCCATTATCGCCAAATTGTTTGCCTGCAGCTTCTGCCGCGCTCAAAACTGCTTTGCAAAGTTTTTCACGCTCAATATTATTGCCATGCGTATTGGCACGGCGGCGCGGCGCACTCCGTTTTACCATAAATCACCTTTTTATAAGAAATTTGCAGTTAAACTTTTTTCAAATAATTGCGCAGTTGCGCAAGCACCCCAAAGCGCTCAAGCCCTATCAACATCACCCAACATAGGATGATTACACAAAGATAGGACAACATCGGCCAAGCAATATTATCGATGAAAAAGCCAAATGATAAAATAAATGGACGCATCGGCAATAAAGAGCCAAGCAAACAGGCAATAATCGCCCAGCCCAAAAATACACTAAACTTCAGACGTCCAGTCATAAAAACCGAAATTGCTAATAAACCGCCAAAAATACAACCAGCTTGTACATAGGCAATCCAAATATTGCGCCATAAATAGCCACTTGGCGGATAACCTATAAAAATGGCGAGCAAGCTTTGATTGGTAAAATGCAAAATAATCGGCGCAACAAGCGTCATTACTGCAAATATAAAACTAGCGGCGATAACCGACCCTAAAATGCTTTGCCCTTCATAAAGCGCGATATTTCGGCCTAAACCGTCACCTTGCCTCTTACCGATAATGCCAAGCAAATAGAAAACCACTAAGCTTAATATGCCAGTCAAAAATGCAAGCCATATAAAGACCCAAATATAAAAACTGCTTAAATCACCTCTCACCTCACTTGGCAAAGCAATTAAGCGCAGCAATAAAAGAACAGCACAAACCACCCACGGCAAAACTAATATCGCCAAAGGGGTAAGTCGGCCAAAACGCCGCATAAGGCTGGCAATAGCAAAGGCTAGCAACGCCGCTATTAAATAAGCAGTCGTTTCAACTTGCACCTGTTTAATCGGACCAGAAGCAATGGCAGCAATTGCACTACCAAAGGCAAGCTTTAAAGTGATCATTAAATATAAAACTGGCGTAAAAATACCATAGGTTAAAGCCGCCCAAAAAGCAGCGATAAGATTGGGGCGCTCATCAATTTGATAGCGATCATAAAACCCAGAAAGCACCAAAAGCCAATAATAAAGCGCGCCGCTAGCAGCAAAAGCAACCAACCAACCAAAATTAAATTCGCCGCCAAAGCCTGTATCATTCATCCATTGCGGCCAAAAATACTGCAAAATTGCCGTTATTATCATAATAATAAAGGCGCAGATAAAACTGGTTAAAATTGCAAATAAAAGACTTATGCTCCCCCATGTGCCACTGCGAAAAGCTAAAACCAAACCAATAAAAAAAGCAGTTAGTAAACTTTTAGGATAAGGTATTAAAGTCACTGCTAAAATTTGCGAAAAAGATAGCTCAAAACCAGAAAAAACACCCGTGATATTTAAATAAATAAAAGCCCATAGCGGCGGCATAAAAACAAGACAACCGACGAATATAAACAGGGCCTGCACCAATCGCGCATACCAAAATGTTGAATCTTTTGAAAACTCCACCACGTCAATTGCATCCTTAAAGCCAATTTCGCTAACTCAAACATCTCGCCTTTAATAAATAGGGCAAGGGTTTTTCAACTTTTTATATCATCGGCAGGACGCGCCAATTTTAACTTGCGCGCAAGCGACCAACAAATAAAGCCAGCAACAATGCCTTGCACAACCGCAATCAATAAAAGCATAGGGATAAAAGCAGTATGATTTACAAGCACAACAATAACTTGGGTAATTAGCTCAATAACAACGCCTGTAACCACCAAAGAGGTGATTGCAGTTCCAAGGCTCAAAGCCCTACCCTGCGCTGCTCCATAAGCACACCAAAGACCTGCAAAAACAGCCTGTGCCATAAATAGTGAATAAGAACTCATCAATCGAGGGACAAAATTCTGTTTAAAAACATTTGTAATTTCAATCAAAAGGTCTGAACCACCAATCCAAGAATGATCAAAAAACACCAATACCAACATTTGTAAGGGTGGCGATATAACCAAATAAATAGACAAAACCAAAATACCACGCCAAGGATGGCTGAAAACCTCGTTAGGATTTGAATTATTTGTCATATTACTCATTAAACCACACCTGATAATCGCTCACATAATCAATCATAGCTTACATAAAATTTTCATAAACTTATCTGCACGCTACTTATATGTTATTAATCATCAATAGCACAAAAAAATAGCTTTTTCTTTAATAAGCCGATTTATTCTTTTTCAAAATTATGAATTGATCAATTTTTAATAGGCGTATAATTAGCCAACAAATGGAAGCTGCAAATATCGCTTGTAACAAGGTGACAAATAATAACAAACCATCAAAAGCCATATCCCGAAAGTAGAATGTTATAATTTCAATCAAAAATTCTGTCGCAAGCTCCAATACACTCAAAGCTATAACTGCTTGCCGCCATGAAAGAGCCTGTCCTCTAGCAACGAAAAATGCACAATAAAGTCCAGCTAAAACCGCTTGCGCAACAAAAAATGAATAGGAAATTTTTACATTTGGTAAAAAATAAATATTAAAAATATCAACCATTTCAACGAGCAATTTGGTATCACTACCCCACTCATATTGACAATACGCAAATAGAAGTAATTCCATTGGCGGTGCAACCATCAAAAAGATAAGCACGACAACAATACCGCGCCATGGATGACCAAAAAACACATCTTCATCAGCATTTTGGCTGATTTTATTTATCACTATATTTTATCCAATTCATTGATTATAAGAATAAAAATATTCTTGATCCTTTGATAAACCACTCAAAGTCATCACTATAGTTTATCAATTTTTGTAATGGTTTTTATCCATATATTACAACCAACGCAACTAAGTAATTTTTACCATAGTGATAAAACTAATATCAATCTTACTAAAAACGCACATTTTATTTTCAATCAATACGCTTTAGATTAATTAACTTTTCAAAAATGACCGTGAAAATAAAACCCTAGGTCAATTGGTTCAAATAAAGCTTTACACAGAAGGTCAAAGGTCTCAATAATGGAAGTTATACTTATAAAATATCCGCTGTATAACTTCCAAAAAATCAGTATTTAAAATACACTTAAAACCGGATGCGGCTTATAAACTTGTTCAAGAAACTCAATTTCATCATCATTAAGGGAAATATCAAGGGCTTTTACCGCTTCATCAATATGATGGGGTGATGTTGTTCCGATAATGGGTGAAGTGATAAACGGTTTGCTTAACATCCAAGCAAGGCTAAGCTGCGCCATGGAAATACCGCGCTTTTTTGCCAAGGTCTCAACATTATCAACAATCACCTTATCCAAATCTTCACTATTACCCCAAACCATCGGCGATACATTATCAATCTTTGAACGATCGGTTACGGTTTGCCACGGACGGGTTAATCGGCCCCCCGCTAAAGGGCTCCACGGGATCATGGCCACTTTGCGGTCAACACAAAGCGGGATCATTTCCCGTTCTTCCTCGCGATGAATAAGCGAATAGTGATTTTGCATGGAAACAAATTTGGTCCAATTATTCTTTTCAGCAATATTTTGTAAACGCTCAAATTCCCAAGCATGCATCGAAGAAGCACCAAGATAACGAACTTTGCCACTTTTCACCACGTCATGCAATGCTTCCATGGTTTCTTCATAAGGGGTGGAATGATCTAAACGATGAATTTGATAGACATCAAGATAATCCAATTGTAGCCGCTTTAAACTATGGTCAATCTCGGTCATAATATTTTTGCGTGATAGGCCACCACCATTAGGACGGTTAGGGCGCATCGGAAAATTAACCTTCGATGCCACAACAATTTCATCACGATTAAGATTAAATGCCTTAATATACTGGCCAGTAATCTCTTCGCTGCTTCCCATTTGGTAAACATTGGCGGTGTCAAAAAAATTAATACCAAGTTCAACCGCTTTTTTAAACGTCTCTTTACCCGCGTCAAAATCTTTAGCCCACGGAAATAGTCCGTTTTGTTCGCCCGGTTGGCCAAAACTCATCATACCAAGACAAATTTTTGATACATCTAAGCCAGTGGCCCCAAATTTTACATATTTCATAACAGCTCCTAATTAGCAGCAATGATACAGCGTAATGATCTGCTCATTTTAAAAATTATTCACAAATTGCAGCAACACATGATCGCTATTCATTGTGATTGACACCATCAATAGCCGTTAAATATTTTATTGAGAATGCTATAAAAAGTAATGAGAGTTATTAGTATAACTAATTAATCAGTAAGTTCTAACTTCTTGCCTCTTTGCTTTTTGCTATTAAATCGCAACCTACTTTTCACAAATAATTTTTAATCAGCGTTCACAATTTCGTATAGAACTCACAATAATGTAATCATAGAAACCATGGACAAATCGTAACATATCATGGCAAACAAGGTAAAGTTTTCTTCAAATTAGGAATAATGCAGAAATTTAATCAGGCATAGATCACCTATCCCCAATAGGAAAGGTGAAATGGATTCCTGTATCTTAAGCCTTATAATTTTATCGCATAAGCAACCTATTTGCAGCACAAAATTTTAAGCAGGACATGGCTAATTTTACTTCTAACATATTGAATAAAAATAACTTTAATACACATCAATAAATTAGAAATAACATCAATAAAGAGGTTTGAATATGAATATTAGTAGAAGAAAATTAATTTTGGGCGGTGCAGCAATTTGTGCTGTCGGCGTCGGTGCTGGTGTTCTCACTCCCATGCTACAGCGCGAGGGCAGACTAGTTCCAGGCAAGCCACGGGTTGGTTTTGTTGACGGCTCAACAGGACCACTTCCGCAAAGCGCTGATGCCGTTATTATCGGTGGCGGCATATTAGGATTGATGACGGCCATCAATCTTACTGAAAAAGGTTTAGCGGTTGTTGTCCTTGAAAAAGGTAATATTGCCGGCGAGCAATCATCGCGCTTTTATGGGCAGCTCATCACCTATAAAATGGAAGGCGCAACATTCATGCTTCACCATTTAGGTAAAAAACATTGGCGCGACATGAATGCAAAGCTTGGAGTTGATACAAGCTACCGAACACAAGGACGCGTTGAAGTTCCATTTAATGAAGAAGATTTGGAAAATGTCAAAAAATGGATCGCGCAAGCTAAAGAGGAAGCTGGTACAGAAATTCCACTTCAAACCCGTATTATCGAAGGTAGTGAGTTAAAGGACCGTCTAAAAGGTGCCACTTCCGATTGGAAAATTGCAGGTTTTGAAGAAGATTCAGGCAGCCTCGACCCTGAAATTACAACATTTAAAGTGGCAGAATATGCCAAAAAAATCGGCGTTAAAATCTATACCCAATGCGCAGCTCGCGGAATTGAAAAACAAGCAGGCGCGGTATCAGAAGTCGTAACCGAAAATGGCTCAATCAAAACATCACGTGTTGTCCTTTGTGGTGGTGCATGGTCTCGTCTCTTCATGCAAAATCTCGGTGTCGATTTAGAAACTCTACCAGCCTATCAATCGCAACAATTAATTTCAGGCGGTAAGGGACTTCCTGGCGCAAATGTTGCATTACCGGGAAACATATTCTTCCGCGAGCAGGCCGATGGCACTTATGCAACGTCACCGCGTATTGAAGTTATTCCCATCGTCAAAGATTCCTTTGGTTATGGTTATAAATATCTTCCGCTCCTTTCTGCACCCGACGCTGCCATTCACATCTCAATCAATAAACAATTGCTTGATTCCTTTACTCAAAAAACCAGTTGGAAATTGGACGAAAAATCGCCATTTGAAAGCAATCGCGATATGGTCGCCGTTCCAGATATTAAAGACTTGGATGCGTCATTAATTGCCCTTAAAAAAGAGTTTCCAGCCTTTAATGATTCAAAAATTATCGATCGCTGGAGCGGCGCTATGGCAGTTGCCCCCGATGAATCGCCAATCATTTCTTTGGTCAATGAATGTCCAGGTCTCGTCGTCAATACAGCAACAAGCTGGGGCATGACAGAAAGCCCAGTATCTGCATCAATTGCCACGGACCTATTATTGGGCGCAACACCAGTAATTGATCCAAAAGCCTTTAGCATTTATCGTTTTTAAAATAGCGATCAATTAAAGTATAAAAACAAATCTACGGCACATTTACAAAAATCTAATAAGAAGTGTAAATGTGCCGTAGATAATTTCCTTTTAGCATTTTATGCCTTAGCATCCCTCAAAACATCATTACCACCGCTGCAAGTTTTACAAAGTGGCCTGAAATTTTTGACAAATGCAAATATAAAGCTCAAACTACCCATTTTAAATATCATCTGCATCATTTCAAAATTGAAATATAACAAAATTGGAACGTAAAATGAGTAACCATCAAGCAAATGATCTTATTTTTGGCTTTTCTATTTCCAACACGCATCTATATCCGGGCTGCCAACTAAAACAGCAAGACGAATTGCCAGACTGCGGCACACTCCCAACCCCGATTAGCGTTGAATTTAGTGACGGCACCATTGTTGTTGCTCATATTCACCAAAATGCACAAGATTTGGATAATGAAAACCAACTTATCTTAACAATGCCAGCCTATAAAACAGCAGCCAAAACCAATATCAATGCTAAAAATTGGCTTATTTCCAAGAAAAGCAAAACCGACTGGAATACAGTTAAATTATTAGCTGAATGATATAAACCAAGCCAATTAAAATCTATTCCAATATGTCATTCAACCAAGCATCACATAAATCATCAATCAAGCAGCTCATTTGCTATTGTTTGGTCGTTGGATACAATTTTGCATTTTGAAGATATATGTCATATATTCACCTTTTGTTCTCATTGCAAGAAAAAAATGCAAACCACTGTTAAAAAAATTAAAAACACACAAATAGACTTAAAAATTAACAACCAATATATTGATTTTAAATATTATTTTTTAAAAATTAGAGTTGGAAAAGCAAAAATATAATTGGTCGTTCCAATCTATTTTCTGTCATTTAATGTCATTAATACCGCTAAATTAAGCATTACTTATATTAAATTATCAACGATTCGATCTTTTTTAAATAAAGCAATCATTGAACTTAAACTCGCATTATAATATCACTGAATGGGTTAAAGAAGCTAAAAGCATAAATACTTGCAGGGATGGGTAAATGGAAAACCGCAAATATTTTCTAACCACCCATTGGGGCATTTATCAACATGATCATGCAACCCTTTTCCCCTTCTATAAAGATATCCAGCCGGCAAGCTTCGGCACTGATTACCCACAATACCGCCTTGCACCTTGCCGCATTTTAAAACCAGCCATTCGCAAATCCTATCTTGAATATGGACCAGAAGCAAAAATTGGCACACGCGGCCAAGATGAATTTATTGAAGTGGAGATGGATTTTGCTCTTGATCTTGCAGCTCAAGAAATTGCCCGTATTAAACAAATCTATGGCAATCAGGCAATTTATAGCGGCTCCTATGGTTGGTCAAGCGCCGGACGCTTTCACCATGCCCAAAGCCAATTAAAACGCTTTTTCAATCTTGTCGGCGGTTCGGTTCGTTCAATCCAAACTTATAGCTATGGCGCTGGCGAAACTATTTTACCCCACATTATCGGTGGTCTTAGTGGCTTAGTCGCCAATCATACCAGCTATGACGATATTTTAAATGAGGCTGAACTTGTTTTAATGTTTGGCGGTACACCCATTCGCAATGCACAAGTTAACTCTGGTGGACTGTTTAGTCATAAAACCCACAGCCATTTGCAAAAACTATGCCAAAAAGGCATTGACCTTATTTCTATTTCGCCCGTTAAAAGCGATAGCGATATTCAAACTCAATGGCTTTCTTTGCGTCCTAATAGCGACACGGCTTTACTATTGGCTTTATGCCACCATGTCCTCGTCAATCATCGAGTTGATTATAATTTCATCAATCAATACACGACTGGCTTTGATCATTTTGTTAATTATCTTCATGGCAAAAATGACGGCATTATCAAAGATCATCTTTGGGCAGCGGGCATCACTGACATTAATGCCGATATAATTTTATCCTTGGGCAAACAGATAATTGACAAAAAAACATTCATCATGGTCGCATGGTCGTTGCAACGTGCCGATCATGGCGAGCAAGTCTATTGGGCAACAATTGCCCTTAGTGCTATGCTTGGCAATGTCGGGAAAAAAGGACAAGGCTTTGGCTTTGGCTATTCGTCAGCCGGCAATATAGGCATGTCTGGCCCCAAAGTCGCCCTACCATCATTACCGCAAGGGGTAAATCCGATTAAAGATGCCATCCCCGTTGCCCGCATTGCCGATATGCTGCTTAACCCAAACGCTAATTATCAATTTAACGGCCAAACCAAAAATTATCCTGATATAAAACTCGTCTATTGGCTAGGCGGCAATCCCTTTCACCATCATCAAGATTTAAATCGTCTGGTTGAAGCTTGGCAAAGGCCACAAACAATCATCACCCATGAGCATTGGTGGAACGCCCATGCCCACCATGCCGATATCGTATTTCCAGCCGCCACATTTCTAGAACGTGATGATATAGCAAGTGCCAGCAATGATAGTTTCTTAACTTATGCCAAAGCCTTAAGCGAGCCACCGCAAGGCGTCACAACTGATCATGAAATATTAAAGCAACTTGCACAACGATTAGGTTTTGAGGAACAATTTACCGCTAAACGTAGCGAAGCGGATTGGCTATCTTGGCTATATCAGCAAAGCTGCCAAATTTTTCAGCATCAACATATCGATTTGCCCAATTATCGCACATTTCAAGACATGGGCTATCTTGAACTTCCTAAAAGGCAAATAAAGCCGCTATTGAGCGAATTTCGTCAAAGTCCTGATGAAAACCGTTTATGGACACCATCAGGACGCATAGAAATTTATTCAAAAGCCATTGCAGCTTTTAACTATCAAGACTGCCCACCCCATCCAACTTGGCTGCCACCAAGTGAATGGCTTGGATCAGATAAAACAAAGAGTTTTCCGCTTCACCTTCTTACCTGCCAACCTAGCGACAAACTCCACAGCCAATGGGATCACGCGGCAAAACCACAAGCGACCAAACAGCATGGCCGCCAGCCAATTCTCATCCATGAAGATGATGCAAAACAACGAAATATAAAAGAAAATGATCTGGTGCGCATTTTTAACGAGCGCGGTGCCTGCCTTGCAATAGCAAAACTTAGCCAAGATATAAAACAAGGTGTCACACAAATGGCAACAGGAGCTTGGTTTAATCCATGGCAAGATGAAAGCGGTAACAAGCTTGAGCTCAATGGCAATCCCAATGTCTTGACACAAGATCACGGTACCTCAACTCTTACCCAAGCTACCAGCGCCAACTCTTGCCTTGTCGAGGTTGAAAAATATTATGGTAACGCCCCAGCTCCCAATGTTTATGAAGCACCCAATTTTCATACAGCAAATAAAAAAACCAATCTTTAACGAAATCATATCCGCTAAAAATTGGCTTATAAAATTAAAAGCAATATTTTGTTAAAACGCAACCAGCAGTTTAATGCAAAGTAACCGTTTCCAATTCATGTTCATTGGCACCAGCCAAGGCTTGCCCCTTAGCATCAGAAAGCACAATTGGCTCGCCAGTCGCACCAAATAGCCCCCAAACCTCAATATTAGGAGTCATTTCAGGAAGACCGGGAAAATTCTTGGCCAATTCATCGGTATTGATCTTTTTAACATAAGCAATACGCCCTGCGCCAAGCTGCGCAAATTCAGCTGAAGTGAAAATAGGCTTTCTGGCTAGTTTTGTGTTTGTCATTTTGGTATTTGTCATGGCATCCCTCCATAGAGCCGAGATATCATTATTTAACGCTCGATAACGTCAATATTACTCATCACTTGTTGATATGGTTATTCGGCGCACCAGCTTTTCCGGCTGTGGACGATTTAGATCAATGGCCAAAAGACCATTTTTCAACTCCGCTCCAACAACCATCATGCCATCTGCAAGGACAAAAACCCGTTGAAATTGCCTTGAAGCAATACCACGATGCAAATATTCATGCTCACTATCATCCAATTGCTTGCCACGAATAATAAGCTGGCTATCTTCAACTGACACATCAAGCTCATCAGGCGAAAAACCAGCAACAGCTAAAGTAATTCTCAACCTCACTTCGCCAGTTTCATCTTCCAAATCATTCAGTCTTTGGATATTGTAAGGTGGGTAACCATCACCAGATTTTGCCACCCTTTCCAAAGCTTTTTCAACAGTATCAAATCCCAATAAAAGTGGATTTGAAAAAGATGCGATACGTGTCATTTGCAGTCCTCAAAGTTCAAGCGACCGAGTAAGACAGCCCATTATTGGCACTGTCACTTTATAACTATATGGTAGTAGACCAAAGGCCAATCAAGGGCGCCACTCAAATATCCGTGACATTGCGCTGTGGCGTTGGCCATTTTAACAAAATATAACGCAAAAAATTAAAAATCGTAAATTCCTGCCTTACCCTTGTTATTATCTATTAGGCGGTTTAATCTCAGATTTTGATAGGATGTTAAGCTTTAAAAACGGAAAAGCTCATGAAAATCGCACTCGCACAACTTTCCGCAAGTCGAAACAAACAAGAAAATCTTGACAAGGCCTTGCTTTACATAAAACAAGCAAAGGCACAAAACGCTGATCTTATTGTTTTCCCTGAAGTTTTTATGGCTCTGCTTGGACCTAAATCAGGCATTATATATGCCGATATGGCAGAAGCACTTGATGGACCTTTTGTAAGTAGCTTGGCAAAAGCGGCTAAAGAAAACGGCATCCACATTATTTGCGGTATTTTTGAAAAATCCTGCAATGATAAAATTCGTGCCTTTAATACCATTATTTTTTTAAACGATAATGGCGAGCTTATCCATAGCTATCGCAAAACCCATCTTTATGATGCTTTTTCCTATCAAGAATCAGCCAATATTATTGCTGGCGACAATGGTTTTGAACCGGTCAAAACGCGCTTTGGCACTATTGGTTTGTTGGTTTGCTATGAATTGCGTTTTCCTGAAATTTCTCGCACACTTGCCTTAAAAGGCGCGGATATTCTTATTGTGCCAACCGCTTGGGTAGCTGGCCCGATGAAAGAAGAGCATCTATTATCCATTGCTAAAGCGCGCGCCCTTGAAAACACCGTTTATATGTGCGTTGCCGATCAAGTTGGCAATATTTATAGCGGCCGTAGCGTTATTTATAATCCAATGGGCACGGTATTAGCGAGTTGCGGCGAGGATGAAGGAATTATTTTTGCAAATATTGATCTTGAAAAGGTCAAAACCACGCGCGAAAAACTACCCTGCCTTGATCAAAGACGACCAGAGCTTTATAAACTTGACTAACTCACTTTTATAGAAAGAATGCAATGGCACGGGAAAACCTTAATGATCTGGCAACCTTTGTTGTGGTTGCACGGGAAAAAAATTTTACCCGAGCAGCGGCTCAACTTGGAGTATCACAATCAGCATTAAGCCATACAATAAGAGGGCTCGAAGAACGCTTAGGCGTACGCCTACTTACCCGCACCACACGCAGTGTTACCTTGACAGATGTCGGTGCACATCTTCTATCAACCCTTGGCACGCGCATTGATGATATTCATGACGAAATAAACCTTTTAGGGAATTTTCGCGATAAACCGAGTGGTTCCATCCGTATTTCTACCACTGATTATGCCATTAATACCATTCTTTGGCCTAAGCTGCAAAAGTTTTGCCGTCAATATCCTGATATCAAAATTGAACTTATTGATGATTATCGCCTAACCGATATTGTCAGCGAGCGTTATGATGCTGGCACCCGCCTTGGTGAACAATTACAAAATGGCATGATATCGGTTCGCATTGGCCCTGATATCAAGTTTACTGTCGTTGGTGCACCAAGCTATTTTGCTGCGCATAATATTCCCAAAACCCCGCAAGATCTCATGAATCATAATTGCATCAATATGCGCTTTGTTTCCACCGGTGGTATTTACGCATGGGAATTTGAAAAAGACGGTCATGAACTTGCTGTACGTGTTGAAGGCCAATTAGTCTTTAACCGTAGCTACCATATTTTAGAAGCCGCCAAAAAGGGTTTTGGCCTTGGCCATCTACCATTGGACATAGCACAAGAAGCGATTGATAAAGGCGAATTAATTCCTGTTTTAGAAGATTGGTTTCCCCCTTGGCAAGGTTATTATCTTTATTATCCAAGCAAACGTCAACACTCAATGGCTTTCCGCCTTTTAGTTGATACATTACGTTATAAAGGTTGAGTTTACAACAATAAAGTATTTCTTTAATTCGTTATAGTATAAATCGTTATAACGCTAAGATAATGAGACAAATTGTCATTATTTATTTTTTAATACACCCTTGTCTTTTCTATAAAGGCTACTATATATCGCTCAAATAAGAGAATTATTGAATTTGTGTTTTTCATGATTGTTAAAATGTTTAACACGTATATTTTGCAAACAGGATAGTAAAATGAAAATTAGTGCCCGTAATGTTCTAAAAGGTAAAATTGTTGAAATTAAAAAAGGTGCAACCACTGCCCATGTACGCCTTGATGTTAACGGCACTATCGTGACTGCATCAATCACCAATGAATCTGTTGACGATCTACAATTGACCGTTGGCATGGAAGCTGCTGCAGTTGTTAAGTCATCTGATGTAATGATTGCAGTTGCTGACTAAGCACCTAAAATATCGCAATTTCTATAATTAATGTGCAAGGTTGGATAGTTTAATCTGGCCTTGTTGCATTTTGTAACATGAAAAGCAATTAGAGCTACAATAGACTTAGACTATTAAAAACTTGTGGCACAAATTTTTTAAAAATCCCAATTCTTGCCAACCATTTACATCCCAAGGACTAAGCCCCCTATCATCTGCCAATACTATAGTTTTGCTAGCCTTATAAAAGATAGTTTTTGGGCAGCGCACAATATTGCTTGGGTCACGCAATGCGTTTTCCATGTCTTTTTGGCGCTTTGATGAGCATTGGCCACATAGCAACATAAAATCTTCACTATTACCAGTAAAGACGCAATCATAAATATCATCGGGTTTGACAACAAGGTGGCAGCAAACGGATTTAATCTGCTAATAATCATAATGCCAATTTGCTTGCATTTTTCCCTAACCTAAAAAATCAAAAACCCCATTAGATTTTGATCTAACAGGGTTATTGAAAATATGTAAATTGTAAAAAGGCTAAAATTTAAAGCTCTAATGGCTTATCATTTTCGCCTTCTTTAATGCGAGTTGGCAAACCCATTTTATCAAGCAATGCTAAAAAAGGCTGCGGTGCTAATTCTTCAATATTAGCCATGGTTTTAACATCCCATTCGCCGGTTGCAACCAATAATGCGGCAGCTGCGGCTGGAACACCAGCAGTGTAAGAAATACCCTGCGCACCTGTTTCATCATAAGCTTCACGATGGTCGGCAACATTATAGATGAAAACTTCGCGCTCTTTACCGTCCTTTTTACCCTTAACAAGGTCACCAATGCAAGTTTTACCGGTATAATCAGGTGCAAGTGATGATGGATCAGGCAAGACAGCCTTCACCACTTTAAGCGGCACAACTTCCAAACCTTCAGCTGTTTTAACTGGCTGTTCAGACAACAGACCAAGATTTTTTAAAACATTAAATACCGTTATATAACGCTCACCAAACCCCATCCAGAAGCGAATATTTGGCACATCAAGATTTTTAGACAAGGAATGAATTTCATCATGCCCTGTCATATAGGTTGTGCTGGTGCCAACAACCGGTAAATCCCAATCCTTGCGCACTTCAAACATCTGGTTAGATGTCCAATTATTATCCTGCCAAGACCAAACTTGACCAGTAAATTCACGGAAGTTGATTTCAGGATCAAAATTTGTAGCAAACCAGCGACCGTGGCTTCCCGCATTAATATCAATAATATCAATCGATTCCATCGTATCAAAATAATTGTCACGCGCTAAAGCAGCATAGGCATTAACAACACCAGGATCAAACCCTGCACCAAGAATTGCGGTAACACCGGCTTTCTCACATTCCTCACGGCGTGGCCATTCATAATTGCCATACCAAGGTGGAGTTTCGCAAATCTTCAATTGGTCTTCATGGATCGCTGTATCAATATAGGCAACCTTTGCCTCAACACAGGCAGACAGTACCGACATATTCAAAAAGGCAGAGCCAACATTGATAACAATTTCAATATTGTTATTTTTAATCAGCTCAACCGTTGCCGCAACATTCATGGCATCAAGGCTATGGGCTTTGAAAACTCCATCAACTTTCATGGAATTTTTTTCTTTGACCGAAGCAATGATGATCTCACATTTTGCAATTCTACGTGATGCAATATGAAGATCGCCAAGAATATCGTTATTTTGAGCACATTTATGGGCAACTACCTGTGCCACCCCGCCGGCGCCAATAATCAGGACATTCTTTTTCATTCCCGGTTTATCTCCTTATAGCTTGCTATCAATGGTTATGAAATATCCATGCTGGCACCATGCCAATCAATATTTCAGTGAGGTTTAAGGGTTTTTAAAAGCGCATAGCGCATATTTAAAAACCCTTCTAATATAACATGGTCAACTTATCAAGATTGCGATTTACTCTGTTATCTTGATAAGCAATTTAGTCAACTTTATTAACCCATTTACGCGATATTATTTCACATTTTCGCATATGGCATTTAAGTTACAATTTCATGTCAAGAAAGACTGGTCATATAATCATTATAATTAAATTCGCGCTGTACACGAATACTACCATCCAATTCCTTAATGGCAATTGCTGGCATATTAACACCATTAAACCAATTTTTCTTAACCATTGTATAGCCAGCAGCATCTTGCACCGATAGACGGTCGCCAATTTTCAACTTTTCAGGAAATTGATAGGTGCCAAAAATATCACCAGCAAGACAAGATTTGCCGCAAACCATAATTTCATGCGGGCCAATATTTGGCAGGATCTTGGCATTTTCGCGATAGATTAGCAAATCCAGCATATGCGCTTCAATTGACGAATCGACAATTGCCAAATCCTTACCATTATTAAGCACATCCAACACAGTAACTTCCAATGTGGTGGAACGCGTAATCGAAGCCTCGCCCGGCTCAAGAAAAACTGTAACATTATGCGTGTCAGAAAAACGCTTCAAGCGATCCGCCAGCGCATCAATTGGATAACCCTCACCAGTAAAGTGAATGCCGCCACCAAGGCTGATCCAATCAACATGATTAAATAGCGAACCAAAACGCTGTTCAATTTCACCAAGCATACGGTCAAAAAGCGCAAAATCACCATTTTCACAATTATTGTGAATCATAAAGCCGCTAATTTGATCAAGCACGGTTTCAATTTTTTTGGCATCCCATTCGCCAAGGCGACTAAAGGGGCGCGCAGGATCAGCCAAATCAAAACTTGATGAACTCATTTGCGGATTTAAACGCAAACCACGCTTAATAGAAGATGATTGCTCACTAAAGCGATTCAGTTGGCTGATAGAATTAAAAATCATTTTATCGGCATAAGAAATAGCTTCATCAATTTCATGATCAGCCCAAGCAACCGAATAGGCATGCGTTTCTTTACCAAATTTTTCGCGACCTAGCTTTAACTCATAAAGCGAAGAAGATGTGGTACCATCCATATAATCGCGCATAAAATCAAACACCGACCAAGTGGCAAAACATTTCAATGCAAGAAGCGCCTTTGCGCCCGATTTTTCGCGCAATTTGGCAATAAGCTCCATATTACGGACAAGTTTCGACTTATCAATAAGATAATAGGGCGTGTTAATCGCTGCTACATCTGTCATTTGCGTTTTCCACCACTTCTTCAAAAGCGAAAATCTATAATTATTCCATTAAAGTGTCATATAGGCATTTATCCTCAAAAGGGCAAACCAAGTTTCACCCTTTCAGAGTTTTCCAAGCTTTTATAAGTCTATCAGCTCCATGTGAAAATTAAAATACTAGACAAGTATTTTGCTCAAAAGGCACTAATGAGTGATATTGGGCACATCTGATTTTGGAATATGATCGGTAACCACCTTTTTGCGGTGAAAGATGAAAAGGCCAGCAAGAACAATAATTCCAGCGCCTAGCAAAATCATCGCATCAGGATAATGTTTAAAGACAACAATATCGAAAACAATCCCCCAAAGCAGCATGGTATATTGCAAAGGTGCAAGTACCGAGGCTGGTGCCATTTTAAGCGATCGCGAAATAAGTAAATGCGCAATGCAAGCAACAATTCCCAACAATAAAAGCGAAATAGATTGCGAAAAATCTGGCGTTTGCCAATGGCCAATAATCATGAACAAGCCAATCACCAGTGCAATACTATTTTGCCAAGCAACCGATACGGTATCACTGGTTGAACGTAATGAGCGCCCTAAAATTAGCACAAAAGTAAAGCAAAAACTGCTAAACAAGGCAAAGGCTGATGGAAGCGAAATCATATTGGTTGATGGGCGCATCGCAATAACAACCCCAACAAAGCCAATACAAATAGCAAGCCACCGCCGCCAAGCAATTCTTTCACCAAGGAAAAAATGCGAAAAGACCGCAACATAAATGGGTACAGCCATATAAAAGGTCATAACATCGGTTAATGGCAAATAAATCAGTGCCGAATAAAAGAATATGGCATCACCTAGCGAGCATAGTCCCCTTAAGGCGAGTAAATAAGGACGTGGCGGCTTTATAATATCTTGCGGCTTCTTTTGGCTAAGCATTGGCGTTAAAATAATAAAAGCGCCAATTGATCTAAAAACAATCAATTGGCCAACAGCAAAGCCTTGTACCAAAACTTTACCCATTGTGTCATTAGCGGCAAACATAAATTGCCCCAAAATCATCAAAATAACACCCAATGCAATAGAATTTGCCGTAAAGGATGGCCGCTTCAATTTCATGTCAATCTCCACGCTTTATCATGGCCATTTGACTTGACCAACTGATTGGATGCAGCTTAATTTGATTTTTCTAATCATCAATAATAGTTCTAATATTCTTTTAACCAGCGCTACAAAAAAAACAAATGAAAAGCAAATAAATTCAGCTTGATGTAGACTTACAAAATTAATCGCATTGACCAACTGGTGGGGCAAGAAAATGCTCTTTAGAAATTCACCCAATTCTCAGGTAATATAGACCATATTGATATTTTTTACTCTCAAGAGATTGTTCAACTCAATGATTAAAGCTATATAGAGACAAATGCAATTTTTTAAATAGATAACCTGCTGACCAAAAGTCTCGTGGGTTATTGCTTTATGGAGTAATAGCGGAGCTATGGCGCGCCAATTTATTTATCATATGGCCGGACTAAATAAGTCTTACGGCAATAAGAAAATCCTTGAAAATGTTCATCTTTCTTTTTACCCAGACGCTAAAATTGGTATCCTTGGTCCCAATGGCGCTGGTAAATCGACCATTTTGCGCATTATGGCAGGTTATGACAAAGAATATAGCGGCGAAGCTTGGCTCGCTGAAGGTGCAACTTGTGGCTATTTATCGCAAGAGCCTGAACTAGATCCTGCAAAAAATGTCCGTGAAAACGTCATGGAAGGCGTTGCCGACAAACAAGCTATTCTTGATCGCTATAATGAATTAATGATGAATTATTCCGATGAGACAGCCGACGAAGGTGCAAAGCTGCAAGATATTATTGACAGCCAAAATCTTTGGGACCTTGATTCGCAGGTTGAAATGGCGATGGAAGCTTTGCGCTGTCCGCCAGCCGATGCTGACGTTACTAAATTATCGGGTGGTGAAAGACGCCGCGTTGCACTTTGCCGCTTGCTACTTTCCAAGCCCGATCTACTACTGCTTGACGAACCAACCAACCACTTAGATGCTGAAACAACATCTTGGCTTGAAAAGCATTTACGTGAATATGAAGGCTCAGTTTTGATCATTACCCATGATCGCTACTTCCTTGATAATGTTACCAATTGGATTTTGGAACTTGATCGCGGTAATAGTATTCCTTATGAGGGCAATTATACCGCTTATCTTGATGCAAAAGCCAAACGTATGGCACAAGAAGGCCGTGAAGAAGATGCACGCCTAAAAGCTCTTGCCCGTGAGCAAGCGTGGATGGCAGCCAGCCCAAAAGCCCGTCAATCGAAATCAAAGGCACGTATTAAGGCCTATGACGAATTGGTTGAAGCTGCTGAAAAACGCCGCCCAGGCGATGCGCAAATCATTATCCCTGTTGGTGAACGCTTAGGACAAGTGGTTATCGAGTTTGATGGCATTTCCAAAGGCTATGGCGAACGCTTACTGATTGATGATTTAACATTCAAGCTTCCTCCCGGCGGTATTGTTGGTGTTATCGGTGCCAATGGTGCTGGTAAAACTACATTGTTCCGCATGATTACCGGCCAAGAAAAGCCCGATAGCGGTTCCATCCGCATTGGTGATACAGTTGATCTTGGCTATGTTGACCAAAGCCGCGATACGCTTGATGGTAATAAAAATGTTTGGGAAGAGATTTCCGGCGGCAATGATATTATCAAGCTTGGTAAATTTGAAATGAATAGCCGCGCCTATTGCGGTGCTTTCAATTTTAAAGGCGGCGATCAACAGCAAAAAGTTGGCAACCTTTCCGGTGGTCAGCGTAACCGCGTACATTTGGCTAAAATGCTTAAAGCTGGTGGCAATGTATTGCTTCTCGATGAGCCAACCAACGATCTAGATACCGAAACCTTGGCAGCGCTTGAAGATGCTTTGGAGAATTTCGCTGGCTGCGCTGTTATCATCAGCCATGATCGTATGTTCTTGGATCGCTTGGCAACTCATATTCTTGCCTTTGAAGGCGACAGCCATGTTGAATGGTTTGAGGGTAACTTTGCCGATTATGAAGCAGATAAAATCCGTCGTTTAGGACCTGAAAGTGTTAATCCGCGCCGCGTAACCTATAAGCCACTAACACGCTAAACTTATTAAAGCTTGTAAAAATTAAAACGCTGGTCAAAATTTGGCCAGCGTTTTTTTATGATATTTTACAGGTAATCAAGTTAATGTTAGCACGAAATTGAAATGACTTCCTTCCATTTCAATTTAAAGCCCTAAATTAGATTTAAGAGAATGTTTTTAAATTAGGGTGTCTTATGGCTAAGTGGATTGAAGTAAATGACAAAATGCAAACAGGCTATAAATATCAACTAGTTTGTGCGGCTGGTAAAGATTTTCATCCTGATTTTCAACCACAATTGACCCCAGCAGAAATGCTGGAGCTTGGGGTAATGGGCGGCAAATATATGACCGATTGTAGGGAAGAATTTCCCAAAAGCTGGTTTGATAATGCCAAATTATCACCCGAAAAGAAGAACGCAAAACTTAACTACTTTGGCGTTATGGCAGGAAAACCGCTATCCTATTGGCAGCAAAAAGGTTGGATTTATGAAGATGATCCACGCGGTTGGTTTCAATGGTATTGTCGCTATTATCAAGGACGCCGATTAGAAAAAGAAGATGCACGACAGATTAAACGCTGGCGGCTAATGAAACGCCATCAAACGCAATTGCGTAACAATTGTGAAGAAGGCGATCCTTTTTGCCGTCCGCGCCAACGCCAAGCTTTGTTACAATGGGCCTATGATAGCCGCAAAATATAATTTATAGCCTATCTAGAAGTGCAAACCAGCTTAGGCCAAGATAAAGCAGGGCGCTTCGTAAAGCGCCACCTGGAAAACCAGAAATTTTAAGATCGCGCATAATATCAAGGCGATCTTTTTTGCCCAATATGGCTTGCGCATAAAGATAGCCAAAAAAATGCGATAGCATAACGCCGTGCCCTGAATAGCCACCGCAAAAGGTAATACCGGGCTCCACTTCACGCACATAGGGCATACGCTCAACGGTTATAGCAACAGTGCCACCCCAAACATGGGTTAACTCAATATCCTTTAAATCAGGATAAATTTGGGTTAATTGCTTGCGCACCGATGCCGTCATATCACGGCCATCAGGGGTGCCATAGGCTTCACTGCCACCAAAAAGCAAACGATTATCAGGCGTTTTTCGAAAATAGCGCACGACAAAGCGTGAATCATCCACCGCTTCAAAACCGGGTAAAATCGACGTATTATCGCTTAGTGGAACAGTTGAACCGATAAAACTACGAATTGGCAAAACATGCGCCTGCGCCTTATCATTAATTTTGCCACCATAGCCATTGGTAGCAATTAAAACACGCTTTGCACGAATAGTTCCTTGCTCAGTTTCAATAATGATATTGGTGCCATTGCGCGTTATAGATAAAGCCGTTGTGCGCTCATAAAGCGCAGCACCATTATTATGGGCAGCATTGGCAGTACCAATCACCAACTTTAGCGGATGAATATGCCCCGTTCCCATATCACGCACACCACCATAATAATGGTTCGTGCCAAGACGCTCACTTGTTTCATTCTTATCCATAAATTGCAAGTGATTATAGCCATAGCGCGCCATATTATCGACATGGCTCTTATAATCATCAAGGTAACGCGGCTTATGGGCAACGGATAATTGACCGGGCAAATAATCTATTTCAAAATCATGTTTGCTAACAAAATTATGGATATAGGGCTTGGCTTCCTCGGCCAAATCAAACAAGGCCTTAGCGCGTTCAAAACCATATTGTTTTTCAAGATCTTCGACCCAACGGCGTTGACCGGTGCCAAATTGCCCACCATTACGGCCAGATGCGCCCGCACCAAAGCGGCGCGCATCAATAACAATAGTCGACACATTATTTTCAGCTAAATGACATGCCGCCGAAAGACCGGTAAAGCCACCACCAATAATGGCAACATCACATTGATGGTCGCCTTGTAATATTGGATAGCGCGGACGCTCATCTACGCTTTGCGCATACCATGAAATTCCCGGCGACATTGCATCTTGTTGCATAAATTAGCCTCACACATTCAGCAATAAATATTCCCGTTCCCACGGGCTGATAACCTCCATAAAGGTTTCATATTCTTGCCTTTTGATCGCAGCATAGGTTGCAACAAATGTATGACCTAAAACATCGCGAAGCTCGGTATCTGCTTCAAAAAGACTAACCGCATCAATAAGGCCGCGCGGCAATTCAATATCATCGGCATTGACTGTTTCTGTCGCTGGCTCATCCGGTTTTAGCTTTTGTCTTAAACCGATAAGACCACAAGCAAGGGAGGCAGCAAGCGCAAGATAAGGATTAGCATCCGATGATGGAATACGATTTTCAACACGGCGCGCTTCGGGGCCAGAACGTGGTACACGAAAAGCGGTGGTGCGATTATCATAGCCCCAACGCAAATTCACCGGTGCCGAAACATCAGGAATAAGCCGGCGATAGGAATTAACATAAGGGGCAAGCATCACCAAAGCGCTGGCCATATGTTTTTGTAAACCACCAAGGAAGTGAAAAAATGCTTCACTTTCACTGCCATCAGGATTGGAGAAAATATTTTGTCCTGTTGCAATATCAACAATTGATTGGTGAATATGCATAGCTGACCCCGGCTGACCTTGAATAGGCTTAGCCATAAAAGTTGCATACATATCATGTTTAAACGCCGCTTCACGAATAGTGCGCTTGAATAAAAACACCTGATCGGCAAGCTCTATCGGATTGCCATGGCGCAAATTAATCTCGAGCTGTCCTGCCCCTTCTTCGTGAATGAGCGTATCGATTTCCAAGCCCTGCGCTTCAGAAAAATGATAAATATCGTCAATCAACTCATCAAATTCATTTACACCAGCAATAGAATAGCCCTGACCACCACCAATCGGGCGACCCGAGCGGCCAACTGGCGGCGTTAGTGGATAATCTGGATCAGGATTGGTGCAAACAAGATAGAATTCAATTTCTGGTGCAACAATCGGCTTTAAACCAAGTTCGGTATAGGCATTGATGACCGAGCGTAAAACATTACGCGGTGTAAATTCGGCATAGCCGCCTTCTTGATAAACAAGATCGCAAATCACCTGCGCGGTGGGATCGCTTTCCCACGGCACAACGGATAGTGTCGAAAGATCAGGAACGAGTTTTAAATCACCATCATTTTCCGGAAAGAAAAAGCCATGACCATCTTCTGGATAGTCGCCAGAAATGGTTGCCATAAACACAGCGGACGGCAAAGCAAGGGATGTATCAGAATTAAATTTTTTGGTTGGCATCATCTTGCCGCGCGCAACACCAGCTTGATCAGGAGTGATACACTCAATATCCTCGATCTTGCGATAGGCAAGCCAATCAGCAGCTTGCTTATGGTTTTTTGCGCCAGATAGCGCTTTAATATGCGGCTTTAAATTTTGTTCTTTTGAGCGTGACTTCTTTTTATCGGAAGCAGACATGAGGGCTTTGGCCTTAAAAATTTGAGTTATTCACCTTTTACCATATGTGCAGTGGCTTGTCGAATTGGTCAAGGCTTGAAACAATAAATCTCTTTTTATTTTATTCCATATGACCAACGTTAGCGAATAAGATCTATAATGCTAAATAACATATTCAGTATTAAACCACACACAGAATGGGAACTGTTATTTCGAAAAAAGGTCTTCTGCATAACATAAATTTAGTCCTTGCTTTAAAAACTAAGTTGACATACCAAAACAACTTGCTTGAACCTTAATCATGTTTATATTGAATCAACGTAAAGATTTTATGCGGATACGCTTGATTGATCAAAAACAACTTATTCATCAAGGATCTTGCCTAGTTAAGCGGGTTTAATCTTAGATATTGTAGCAAGTTTTTGCTTTATCGGAAGATCGGTTATTAAATCTCCATTCACTTGTCTTTAGGTGTAAATGGAACGTCTTTTCAGGAATTGCTTTGAATTTGGTGAGCCTTACTTTTGCTAATCCCCAAAATCCTTCAATACCATTGATATGAACACGCCCCCTTGCAAATTCATCTTTGCAAATGGTCAACACGCAAATGCCCATAACCAAAATCAACCAAGCCATCATATCCGCGCCATTCATCAGAATTTATGACCGAAGCAATATCTACCTTTCCCCAAATAATGCCCTGTAGCGTCGCTTTTGAGCTGTTTACTCAGCCAATCCTATCTTTCATGATGTTTTTTTACTTTCCAATGTAAATTAGGACTTAAAAATTTGATGAAGCTTTTATTGTCATTTTCTATTTTAAGCTATTTGTGTTCGCTATTATCATTTATACGAACATGGAACTCAAGTTATCGATATGCAGATTTTTATTATAGTCAAGATATCTTTGTTGAAGGCTATGATTTCCCCTGTCTTGTTATAGGTGATGAAGCCATAAGGGACATTTTTATTTATTATATGCCAATTGCCATCATTGGCCTATTCATTTTTAGTATCGTTGCCTTATATCATTTATTTAAAAAAGACTTCACCGCTTTTTTCTATGTCGCATTTTTAGGTGGCGCAAATATCGCAATTATCATCATTGCTTTAATAATAACCCGTTCAGTCCTATCTATTGCAGACGAAATTGGTAATATTTGCGTATACAACCAAGCGAATTCACTGCCTTGCCTAACGCTCACCCCTAGCTTTATCACCATTTATTCGATCAGCTTTTTAGTAGCACTTATCCTTATTGGCTTTTTGAATAAATTGGTATTTTCTAAAATGACAAAAACTATTTAGGGTCCTGCCCCTAAGCTAAACGCCACGTTTATTACCCCATATCAACACATGTAATTGCGGCAAGACATGGGCTTTAAACCAACCATCAAGGCAGACACGGTCAATCAGCCATTCCATGCGATTTAATATGCCATTAGTATCAATTTCACCATCAATATCTTGCGGTTGCGGCGGCGTGTGATTGCCCGGCTGCAAATAAATATCAATATCACAAAATTCATCACCAATGGATCGCGCAAATTGGTAATCTACATCATCAAAAACGACAAATTTTAAAACGACTTTGGTATTTTTAGCAGCTTTTATAGCAGATTTTAAAATAGTGCGGTCGCATTGCATTTTACTGGATGGTGGTTTGGGGCTTAAAACCAGCCAATCAAGATCTTTAAACCATGGCTTAACAATAGAGCCTTGCGTTTCCATGGCAAAGGAATGGCCGCGCTCCTTGCCGGTATGAATAAGATTGTCAAGCGGTTGAATAGCAGGATTGCCACCCGATAAGGACACCATAATTGGACGACCATTGGATAATTTTTCAACTTCATTTAATATGGTGTGGCTTGTCATTGGCTGCCATTGCTGGCGGTAGCTACTTTCAACCGCATAAAGCGTATCACACCAATCGCAGCGATAATCGCAGCCACCCGTGCGCACAAAAACCGTTGGCATGCCAATCAGCACGCCCTCACCTTGAATGGTGGGGCCAAAAATTTCGCAAATGCGAATTGTATCCGTCATTGATCAACCACCATTAAGCATCTGGTTTTGGGCAATATTTAGCCCAAGTTTTTGGTGTTTCGCTCACCCTAACCGCATTTATTTGTGGGCATTGCGGTTTGAAACGCTCATAAAAATGGCGGGCAAGATTTTCAGCCGTAACACGATCATGGCCTAAAACATCATTTAAATGACGATGGTCATATTCATCATCAATGATTTTTTTGGCAAAAGCCAGTTCTCGATAATCAACCACAAAGCCAAATTCATCGAGATCTTCTGCGGCAAGTTCAATCACCACAATATAATTATGGCCATGTAAACGGGCGCATGGGTGGCTTTGCGGTAAAGCTGTCAACTGATGCGATGCGGAAAAATGAAATTCTTTAGAAATTATAAACATAATTCAAACCACCTTTTTTTAAGACGTGGTTTGGCTTCGGCATCAATAGCAATGCCAGCGGTATAAATTACCGCATAATTTGCTTTAAGCATAATTTTGTCCTTGTTTTAAACGGGTAGGCTGCGACCGTAAGCTGGCAATTATCACTCGCGCGGCAAAAAGTAAAGGCTTTTAAGCTTTAAAGGGTTTTGCTTGCTCGCTCATAATTTTCAAAAAATACGCCAATAATAAAAAATCTGGTTCCTTGGTTAAACAATCATTCTTGTCTAAAACTATCGGCAGACTGTGATAAAAGGCCAAGTTTTCAGCCTTAATATAGGGCCGCGCTAAATAAGAGCCAAAAAGCAGCAGATAATAATCAAGAAGACATTGGTGTAGCGTCAATTGCGGCGGCACAGTTTGATATATGGGCGAACTCTCATATATCATGGATGAAAATAAATAATCCTTTATTGTCGCCAAACCATGAGACCAATCACGCTTCATATATTTATGTTCGATTAAATGACGCATCGAGGATAACAGGAACGCTTGATAATCACCGGCAAAATCTTTACCGCTAAAATGGCTATTGCGCTCATTTTCATAAAGTGGAAATGCAATTTCAAAACCATTGACATTTTGCAACGGCACCACATCAATCGCAACATTATTATCATTAATTTCAATCAGCCCATAGGCAGCAGGAAAGCTAACAATTGACGGCATGGCATAATTATGAAGGTTTTCCAATTGAGCATGACCCAACGCATGCATATGGCCGCTAAAGTGATGGCAAAGTCCTGTTTTCGCTAATCGCATCGTATAGCTCAAAGCTGGCATGCGCTTTGCCCAACTTGCGCCACCTGCAAGCTGCCCTTGGCCATCATGGCGCGGAAAACCTACCATTGGATAATGGGAAAAAGCCAAAACTGTTTTGCCTTGTTGCTTACCGCGCCTTACAATATCGGCAATCCAACTTTCAATATAGGGGCGATATTCCAGCATTTTTTGCCAAGCAGCATTGGCATGCAAAATATATCGGCCAGTCCTATCTTGTCGCACAATATTGCCATCCAATAAAATAAGCCAAATATCATCTTCTATTTCAAGTAAATAAGAACTATCACTTGCTAAAAAACTATAATCATCAATATTTTTCCCCGATGCTTGCAGCCATTTTTTCGGCGTTTCGTGGTAAATAAAGCTTGGGCTTTCGCTCAGACCCCATTGCTTTGTGTATGCTAGCGCTTGGGCTTTTGTCGAACAAACCATGTCTTCGCTATAAAATACATGGCCTTCAGCTTGCTGATTGCCGCTAACATGAATCCCCTGCTGATTGCTAGCTTTTACCAACCATTTTTCGAGTAGCTTTCCTTGATCGCCAAAACAATCATGATTACCAAAAAGCGCATAAAATTGCATTTGATAGCGCATAGACATTTTATCGAGAATAATTTTTAATGCGCGATAATTCGGGGCTTGTCCATCATCGGTTAAATCACCAAGTAATACCACATGTTTGACGCCACGTTTTTGAATATCATCAAGGGCGTTGTTAAGGGCGGCAATGCTTTCATTAAAAACGCGGGTAGAAGCCAACGTATCTTTTAAACTGCGCAAACCAAGATCGCCACTGCCTGCTTCAAAAAGACCATAGCCAAAATAAATATCATGCAAATGAATATCAGATAAAATTGCTATTTTTTGCATGCTCTCCCCTCTATTTTCACTATAAAATAGTAATATTCTATCTAATAAAAACCGATACACCATAAAAGCATATGGCAACAATGACTAAGAAACAAATTCTTAGCAATGAAAATTTGTAACAAGTCTTTTATTAACTAACATTTTAAAGGTAATTTTGTTTGGGATGGTAACAAATTTTGTCATATTTATTAGGTAATACACCCCAATGAAAAAAGAGGACAGAATGCAGGACATTACAATAAACAAACAAAAACAGCCTGAAAAAGCCGCTAATTTATGGGAAGATACTTATGAACATTATATGATTGCATCTTATTTTTTGCGGATTTTGCATGGTACAAAAAAGCGCAATAAATATGTGATCAATCAAGAAATATTAAACTGGTATGAGGAATATCACCTTATGCTTGGTCTTTCTATACCCGAATTTGATAGCTTGGTTCAAAAAGAAGATAACGACTTGTCAATGGATGATTTCCGTTTGACACTAACACCTGCGACTTTTCAGCCAAGCCACGCCATACCTGCGCTATCAGACCTGCAAAAACGTCTAGATATTCTTGCTGATATTTTAAAATTGAATAGTGATGAAGTGGCAATTGTCAATGCGGTCTATCGCTTTGTACGTTTTTTGCCATTGATGAAAATGATGTCAGCCTTTGACGATAATAGCTGGCTGCGTAGTGAACCAGATTTTCGTCATCTATCTGAAGTGCTTGGCAAAAATATCATGCAAATGCGCGAATTATTGCGCGATGATTCAAACCTTGTGCAAATGGGGCTGATTAAGGATCGTCACGGCGATAGCTGCACAGTATCTGAATTACTCATCAAAATTGTTGAAGGTGAAAGTTTTGAAACGGAGGAGCTTTGCAACCGATTGGTAGGTTTGCAAACCAAACCAACATTAAGCCTTAATGATTATGATTTTCTAGCACAAGATTGCGATGATGCCATTCGTATTTTAAGTGGTAGCCTTGATAAGGGTGCCAAAGGCGTTGGCATATTGCTTTATGGCGCTCCTGGTACCGGTAAAACTGAATTTGCCAAGCTTTTAGCCGAGCATAGTGATGCACGTGCTGCTTTTATTGGTGAAGCAAGCGATGATAATAAAACCGATCCATCCCGTTATGAACGTCTTGTGCATTTATCGCTTTTATCCGCCCTTGGTAAAAAAGCTGGCCGAGTTGTCGCCATTGTTGATGAGGCCGATGATATTTTTGCCGGCATTGATAATTATGATCCACGGGGTCGCGCTGGTTCTAAAGTCTTTATGAATAGGCTGGTTGAAAGTAGTGAAATTCCGGTGGTTTGGATTGTTAATGATTTGGAAAAGCTTGGAGAAACCATTTTACGCCGCATGCTGCGCATTATTGAATTTCCAAAGCCTGCAAAAGTCATTCGCGAACGCATTATTAATCAAGAAGCCAGCAAAAATGGCGTGAATCTTGATAGCGAACATTTTGAAATTTTAAGCAAGATTCCAGCAGCGCCTGCACTTTTTGCAAGCGGCTTAAGGGCGGCAGCTTTGGGCGGTGGTGATGGCCGCATGGCGGTTTCAGCCGTTCATTCAGTATTTAAGGCACTTGGCGGTGATGTGCCTCCAGCTTTAAACAAGGAAAAAATACAAGCAAAAGATTTTGAAATTGAGCTTGCCAATTCAAACACTGATTTAAAGCAATTGGTGGAAAAAATTGTCACTTTAGGCCCAAAGCCATTATCGTTTTTGTTTATGGGCGCGTCAGGCACAGGAAAATCACTTTTCGCCCGCCATTTGGCCGATAAGCTTGGCATGAAGGTGGCGCATAAGCGCGCATCGGATATTTTAAGCATGTGGGTTGGTGGCAGCGAAGAAAACATTGCCAACATCTTCAAGCAAGTTGCTGAAAATAATGAATTTTTGATCATTGATGAAGCAGATTCGCTGTTATTTAATCGCGAAGGAGCTATTCGCAGTTGGGAAGTTAGTCAGGTTAATGAAATGCTGACTTGGATGGAAAGCCACCCCTTGCCTTTTGCAGTGACAACTAATCTGGTTGAGCGGTTAGACCCTGCGGTCTTTAGGCGGTTTTTATTTAAAATTGAATTTTTGCCATTAAATTATGACCAAATTCAATTTGCTTTTAAACGCTATTTCAAAAATGATGCGCCCGATAGTGTATTGGGATTAACAAAACTGACCATTGGTGACTTTGCCGTTGTTGCCCGTAAATGCGATATATTGGCGGTTGAAGATATTGAAGCCATTGCGCAGATGCTAAAGACTGAAATTGAAATGAAAAAAGAAGCATCCATTCAATCATTATTATTGATGAATGGCACGTGAGCGTGACTAACCTTTGAAGCGAGCCGCATTTTGTAAAAATAGACTTTGTTAAAATGCGGCTTTGTCATTCATTTGACAAACAAACTGTCTATAATCTGTAGACTATCGGCAATTTACATCCATGCTATATTCTTAAATTTTAATGTTGCGAGGAGAAATTTTAAAATGGTCAAGAATATGGTGAAAGCTTTAGGTCTAGGGCTTGGTATTATGTCAATCGCTTTAGGAGGATCAGCTATGGCAAGAAGTCAAAAAATTAAAGAGCAACAGCTTATTGAAGCTGTCCAAAAAAACGATAAAACCGATGTTGAAGCATTGATAAAATTTGGTGCTTCGATCGAAACACGTGATAGTGATGGCGCAACCCCTTTATTAATTGCCACGCGGAATAATGACATTGACATTGCTCGCCTACTTATTTTGGCAGGCGCAGACGTCAATGCTAAGGATAAAATTCAAGATAGTGCTTATCTTTATGCTGGTGCACGTGGGCATTTAGAAATATTGCGCCTAACCCTTGAGCATGGCGCAGATGTGGAAAGTCTTAATCGCTATGGCGGAACAGCGCTTATTCCTGCCTGTGAGCGCGGCCATGTTGAAACGGTAAAAGCTTTGCTGGAAGCAGGCGTTGATGTCAATCACGTCAATAATCTTGGTTGGACGGCATTGCTAGAAACGGTCATTCTTGGCGATGGTAGCAAAAATTATGTCGAAATTACCAAGATTTTATTAGATCATGGCGCAGATGCAAAAATTGCTGATAAAAATGGTGTCACCGCCTTAGATCATGCAAAACAAAAAGGCCAAAAGGACATTGTCGCCATTCTTGAAAAAGCCAAAGGGTAAAACTTCATCTATTTCACAGCCTTCAAGACATTACGCGGCTTGAAGGCGATAAGCCATGGATTAAATGTAAAACTGCTATCCATAAAAGCGGCAATCGAATAAAATGTTATTTGAATTTGATGATCGCCAAAATTAGTCGATTGGCCCGAGTAATTTCGATAAACGATAGGACAACATGCTTGATGATATATTTCCCGATGCACAAGAAATATAGTCCAAATGACTTTCCTTCATAGATATGTGACAAAGCCAAAATTATTAATATGTAAAAAATTGCAATAATATATAAATATATTATCAAAATCCGAATACCAACAGCAGTAAATCAACAAAACGCTTAAATTTTTTATTAAAAAACCGATTAACATTATAATTGACAAAGTATAGCCACTTTAAGGTGGCATTATATATTTATAAAAAAGCAATACCGAAGTTTAAAAAACAAGGCGTGATAAACAAGATCTAACTATATCAATGCTTGGCTTTTATTCAAATCACTTTAAGGAAATATTATGGGTAAAATATTGCACATGCTATTTATTGGAAGTTTATTGATTTGCAGCGCATGTGCATTAGATGTCGATCGCCCCATAAGGGCTGTTGTTTTAGCTTCTAACCTTAGCAAGGGGTGCCATCAGCATACTTCGATGTGCAACGAATATAATCAATGTGTGTATTACAAGGTAAATTCCGACCGTTCCATCAAAAAAGACGACATTACTGCTTACAGCATAGAACTGAGTGGCCAATTATCTGAAAAAAGCAAAAATAGTCGTATACAAAAGTGGATTAATTATTGTGCCGCAAAATATAATATAAAACAATAAAAAGAGGTTTTATGGTCTCATTGGATGTTAACCCAAATGACTTTCCTTCATAGATATGTGACAAAGCCAAAATTATTACTATGTGAAAAATAGTAATAATATATAAATGGATTATCGAAATCCAAATACCAATAGCGGACAATTAACAAAACACTTAATTTTTTTATTAAAGAAACCGATTAATATTATAATTTACAAAGTATAGCCACTTTAAGGTGGCATTATATAGTTACAAAAAGCAATACCGAAGTTTAAAAAAACAAGGCGTGATAAACACGATCCAGTTCCATCAATGCTTGGCTTTTATTCAAATCATTTAAAGGAAATATTATGCGTAAAAAATTGCACATGCTATTTATTGGAAGTTTATTGATTTGCAGCGCATGTGCATTAGATGCCGATCGCATCCTAAGGGTTGTTTCTTTAGCTCATCTTCTTGACAAAGGGTGCCAACAGAATACTTCATTGTGCAACAAATATAATCAATGTGTTTATAACAGGGTAAAATTGGACCATTCCATCAAAAAAGACGACATTACTGCTTACAGCATAGAACTGAGTGGCCAATTATCTGAAAAAAGCAAAAATAGTCGTATACAAAAGTGGATTAATTATTGTGCCGCAGAATATAATATAAAACAATAAAAAAGATATTTTATGCTCTCATTGGATGTTAACGCAATTGAGCCTCGCTGCAAAAATTATTCTTAAAGTTAGATCAACATCAAAAACGTTAAAGTGTGAGCCTATTGGTTGCTTTAAGCCTACCTATTTTAGAGGCATAGATGCCAATCAAAACTAATGACTAATTATTTTACCGCACAGAAACAATAGTGAAACCAATTCGCATTGTTAAACATTTTATTGCAATGGTCACTATTAAGGCTATCAGTTGGTATTCATGCCAGTATTTAAGATATTGAGATATTTACAAAAATAGCGTTTCCTTTGCTTTTTTATTAACAACATCAAGAGATAAAGTTACTACCATTGAAGTAGATATGACCTTGCAACAATAGGTTGGTAGCAAGCTGTACAATAAAACTATTTATTACCATAATGACAGTTTGACCTATTGCTTTTATGGCCAACGTGCTATTGAATTACAGTAATGCTGCTAAATATTGTTTCATTGATATGAGACATGAAATCTGTGAGACTGTTTAAATGAAAAACCATCATGATGCTGAAAGGCTAAAGCTAATTGGCGATGACGAAACCATAGATTTTATGCGCCTTGAAACTTATTTAACCCAATGGATGCATGGCGATGGCGCAAAAATAGCTATTGTAAAGCTGATCGAGGCTATTTGTCATGGCGCTTTCAAGCTTTCAAAGCGTGTGGCTGGCGGCCATCTTTATGGTGATCCAGGGCGTCTTGTTGGCTCCAATAGCGATGGCGACTTACAAAAGAGCATTGATGTTGGCTCGCATTATTTGTTTTCCGAGCTGCTATTAGAAGCAGGAGCTGGCAAGCTTTTATCGGAAGAATCAGAAGATGTTATAAGCAATCCCGATGGTGGTGATTTTGCCGTTGCTTTTGATCCGCTTGATGGTTCTGGCAATGTTGGTATCGGGGCGCCAATTGGCACGTTTTTTTCGATTTTTCCAAATTCCTATAGTCATGATCCATTTTTAGTAAAGGGCAGCGAACAAGTGGCTGCTGGCTATATCTCCTATGGCCATAGCATTGATTTTGCTCTATCGGTAGGCGATGGGCTCATTTTAGGTGCAATGGAGCCACAAAGCGGCATTTTTTATATTTTACAAGAAAATGTTACTCTTAGCCCCGAAACAACCGACCTTGCCTATAATGCTTCAGTTTATCGCCATCTTTTTCCGCCAATGCGTCAATATGTTGATGATGTCCAACAAGGTAAGGTTGGGCCGCGTGGCAAAGACTTCAACATGCGTTGGCTTGGTGCTGCAGTTGGCGAACTCCACCGTATTTTTCAACGTGGCGGCCTGTTTTTTTATGTCAATGACCAACGCAAAGGCTATGAAAATGGCCGTCTAAGACTAATTTACGAAGCATTTCCCATTGCATTTCTTTGTGAAGCCGCCAAAGGCAAAGCTACAGATGGTATGCAAGATATTCTTGACATTGTACCAGCCAGTCATCATGCTCGCACACCACTCATTTTTGGTGCAGCTAATGAAGTTGATACAATCAAAGCCTATCACACTTTAACCCAAAATCTCGAATGAGGAGAATTTTTCATGGCCCGTATTACCCTTCGCCAATTGCTTGATCATGCAGCAGAGCATGATTATGGCGTTCCAGCGTTTAATATTAATAATATGGAACAGGCACTTGCTGTTATGGAAGCTGCCCATGCGACCAATTCACCAGTTATCATTCAAGCATCGCGCGGCGCGCGCGCTTATGCCCATGACATTATGCTGCGCCATATGATGGATGCAGTGGTTGAAATTTTCCCTCATATTCCAGTTTGCGTGCATCTTGACCATGGTAATGGCCCAGCCACCTGCATGACAGCACTACAAAATGGTTTTACATCGGTGATGATGGATGGTTCCCTTAAAGAAGATGGCAAAACACCTGCTGATTGGGATTATAATGTGGGTGTGACCAAACAGGTTTCAACCATGGCCCATTATGGCGGCGCTTCGGTTGAAGGTGAACTTGGTGTGCTTGGCTCACTTGAAACAGGCCAAGGCGAAGCTGAAGATGGCCACGGCGCTGAAGGCGTTCTAAGCCATGACCAATTATTAACTAATCCTGATGAAGCAGTCAAATTTGTGCTTGAAACCAAAGTTGATGCTTTGGCGGTTGCTATGGGTACTAGCCATGGTGCTTATAAGTTTACCCGTAAGCCTGATGGCAATGTTTTGGCAATGAGCGTTATTGAGGAAATCCATCGTAAACTGCCAAACACCCATTTGGTGATGCATGGTTCTTCATCCGTCCCACAAGAATTGCAAGACATCATCAACCAATATGGTGGCGATATTAAGCCAACTTGGGGCGTGCCAGTGGAAGAAATCCAACGCGGTATTCGCCATGGCGTGCGCAAAATTAACATTGACACCGATTGCCGCATGGCAATTACTGGTCAGATCCGCCGCGTTTTTGCTGAAAATCCATCAGAATTTGATCCACGTAAATATTTGGCACCAGCTCGTGAAGCGGTTACCAAGCTTTGCAAACAACGCTTTGAAGAATTTGGCACCGCAGGTCACGCCAGCGCGATTAAGCCATTACCACTTGCTGAAATGGCAAAGCTTTATAAAGACGGCAAGCTTGATCCCGTCGCATCTTAATACTTTATCAAAACACAACAAAAAGGGGCTATTTTTAGCCCCTTTTTTATTAATATTTTTTGCGACTGTGTAAGATATTGTTTTATTTTGCTTTATTACAATTTTAAAAAACGACTTCATAATTTGCTAGAAATAAAGCAACCTGTTTCAGATCGTATTATTTTAAAATCATTCAGGATCGTCTAACAAACCTTTTTCGTCAAGAAAAGTGAGATAAACCTCGCCCTCTTCTTCAAAAATTTCATCGCCTTCCATCTCATAGGCTTTCAACAATGGTACCACCGATTCATCTTTGCGATCAAGATCGTAAAGAGTTGCCCCAATTGAATAAAGCACATAAGGATTGGTTGATCCATCGACACTTTCATAAGCCTCATTAAATGCAACCAAGGCTTTGTCAAAATCGCCAATATTGCGATAACCATCGCCAAGGGCGGTATAAAGCCACAAAGCAGCGTCCCATTTAATTTTAGGTTCTGGAAGTAAGGCTAATGCATCGTTCCATTTTGCGATAGCTTCTTCAAAATCGCCATTTTCAAAAAGATCTTCACCATCTTCCGACAAGTCAGCTATTTGATCAAAGATTTCATCAGGCAATTCGTCTTGTTCATCAATTGTCATATCTTTAAATCCTTTTCTGGCAACCTTGTAATATTACGCCATAATGGTGGGACGTAGTGGTAGGTAGCGTTTCAACTCTAACCCATTTTATGGCGTTATGAAATATCAAACTACAGCAAATCTTTTCGTATAATCGCGATTTATTGCAATTGAACAAATCGCCTTTATAAATTGCCTGCATAACACCGTGGATTACAAAGATAAATATTGTCAGACTTAAGACTGCAACTTAGCGTTTAAAAAAGCAGCAGCAAGCACAGGACATTACGCACAAGTGTATTAACGAAGGACGCTGTTTTATTTATTCTAATTTTAAAATCAATCACAAAAAGTTGTTTATTCTCAACTCTTTATTGACAGAATCGCCACTGTCTATATCGTGTTTTTACTGAATTTCAGTTTTAGGAGAATAGCGTGCTACTTATTATCACTGGTTTGGTGATCCTGCTATTTGGTTTAGCTGTCGCCGCATTGGGCGTTCAGCTAACTATGGTTGGTGGCTCACCTTTTTATATTATTATGGGGCTTGGCCTTATAGTCAGCGGCTTCTTGCTTTTGCGCAAAAAAGCAAGTGGTCTTTGGATCTATGCATTTACTCTTATTTTAACTTTTATCTGGACCCTTTATGAAGTCGGTTTTGATAAATGGCAATGGATTCCACGCGGCGTTATTCTCGTGTTGCTTGGACTATGGTTGTGCCTGCCTTTCGTGTCACGACCAATAAAAAATAATAGCCAAAATACCAAGCCAGCATCAAGGCTTTTAGGTGGATCTCTTTTGGTGATTATTCTATTGGCAGTTGTATCGTGGTTTATTGACCCCGCCACTTTTGACGGCGAACTGCCACAAAATGAAAAAATTGCCAGCACTATTGATCCAAGCCGCATGGCTGGAGATGATTGGGTAGCCTATGGCGGTAGCAATCTTGGCCAACGCTATTCAACCTTAAAAGATATTGATACCAGCAATGTTGGTAAGTTAAAATTGGCTTGGGAACACCACACCGGCGACTTTCAAGGCAAGGATGATTCAAGCGAATATACGTTTGAGGTTAATCCGTTAAAGGTCAATAATACTATTTATAGCTGTACACCGCATAATATAGTTGAAGCCCTTGATCCCGTAACGGGAAAACTTAAATGGCGTTATGATCCTCGCGTTAAAGGCAGTGTCGTTTACGAGCACCAGACCTGTCGTGGTGTTTCTTATCACGAAGACAAGCAATTGGTTGAAGGCAATCATTGTCCGCGCCGCATCATCGCCACCACGGGTGATGCCCGTATGTTTGCAGTTAATGCAGACAATGGCGAAATTTGTAGCGATTTTGGCAATAATGGTTTTGTTAATTTGATGGAACATCAACCTAATCAAAATCCCGACACTTTTATGATGACATCCCCTGCTGTTATCTCGCATGATTTAGCAATTATTGGCGGTGCAATTGCCGATAATTATTATGTTGACAATCCATCGGGTGTCATCCGCGCTTATGACGTGCATAATGGCCAATTGGTTTGGAAATGGGATGCACAAAAACCAAATGAAACCAAACCGCTTGAGGGCGATGCCACTTATGAGCCTGGCTCTCCCAATGCTTGGACCGTCATGGCGGCCGATGATGAATTGGGCTTAGTTTATGTACCGCTTGGTAATAAATCACCTGACCAATTTGGTGCAAAACGGTCCGCTGAAGTGGAAAAATTTACCGCGGCGCTAGTTGCGCTTGACGTTAAAACCGGCGAACTGCGCTGGAGCTTCAAAAGCATAAATCACGATTTATGGGATAGAGACCTGCCCTCACAGCCAGTGCTGCTTGATTTAGATTATCAGGGCAAAAACGCACCAGCAATCATTGTGCCAACCAAAGGTGGTAATCTTTGGGTGCTTGATCGCCGTGATGGCACGCCGATTTACCCAGTCCATGAAGAAAAAGTGTCTGATAAATCTGATATTAAGCAAGAAACCCCAGCTGGAACTCAGCCAATATCAGCATTGAATTTTATTCCACCCGTCCTTGAAGAAAAAGACATGTGGGGTATTACACCCATTGACCAAATGCTTTGTCGGATAACCTATCGCCAAAGCCGGTATGATCGTAATCCATTCACACCGCCAAGCCTTGAGGGTTCAATTATCTATCCAGGCAATACAGGTATTTTCAATTGGGGCAGTGTTGCCGTTGATCCGGAAAACCAATATCTTTTCGGTACGCCGGTCAATATGGCATTCCGCTTTAGTGTCTATCCACGTCCAGATTTCCCACAAAATGCCGACGAGCGAATGGTATCAACCGGTCCTAAGCCATCGGGCGAAAATCTTGGTGGCCCTTTTGCAGTAAAACTCAATGCATTTTTATCCCCACTTGGTATTCCATGCCAATCACCGCCTTGGGGATTGCGTGTTGGTGTTGATCTTGCAAGTGGTAAAACTGCATGGCAGCAAAGGAATGGCAGCGTAGAGGGGCAAGAATTTGCTGGGCAGCGCTTCCCAATTCCTCTTGAAATGGGCACAATCAGCCTTGGCGGCCCATTAATTACTGCTGGTGGTATAGTCTTTATGGCTGGCACTGCCGATAGTGGCTTTAGAGCCTATGAATTAAAAACTGGCAAATTGCTATGGGAAACACGTCTGCCTGCTGGCGGCCAATCAACGCCAATGAGCTATCGCGGCGCTGATGGTAAACAATATATCCTTGTTGCAGCTGGTGGTCATGGTTCAATGGGTAGCCCAATGGGTGATTCCATTCTTGCCTATACGCTTGAGCCTTAAGCTTTTTACTATAAAACGCGTTTGAATATTAAAGCCCTACATAGTTTTCTATGTGGGGCTTTATAATTTTTATATTTGCCAAAAGATAAAATTTATTTCAAAGACAATTAAAAAACAAAATCATTGCGATTTTTGTAAAACGCCTGCGATTACTCGCTAGAGTTAGGCGATAGGTTTTGTCTCTATCATGATGTTGCGCGGCTTTAGAGCGTTTTCCGAAAAGTGTGAAGCGGTTTTCGGAAAAAAAACGCGGTGTAAACAAAGGATTAGAGCGCCGATCTGATTCAGTCAGATCGAAAAGCGCTTTAATCATAAAGCAATAACTTAATCTTTATTCTGTGTCAGTGTATTCATTTCACCCAAACTTATATAACCAGCCCAAATATTTTTACGCGAATTAGGCTCAAATCGGACAAAATGGCGATGTAAGGCATTCAGCACCATCCTCAATGCACCCAGTAAATGCGGCAATTCCCTATCATCAATAAGAATATATTGGATTGCTGCATAAAGATTTTCATGGGCATTATCAAATTGTGCCTCTTGGATGGCCTTTAATGCTGCACTATAGCGTCTGCGCGCCCGCTGCACCCAAGCTGTATATTCCTCCATGTTTTCGCTGCCAAGCTTTATGCCCGTCGCCTCATAATAAGCACCCGGCGATAAAAGCGAGCGACGATAATCATTGCGTATTTCTAAAAACCGTGTTGCTGCTTGATATTGATCTGCACTGATACCCCCGGCGCGACCAAATAAAGATAAACGGCCAAGATAGGTTTGGGCACGCGGATCTTTGGCTTGCTCGATTGTAATTTTATGGGCCTTGGCACGCGCTTCAATTGCCAATTTTTGCACAGGTTCTTTAGCACGACTGACCCGGCCATTAGCCTCGCGCAGCTTGCCCTTTATTTTAGGGCGACCACGCTTTTTAACATGAATTGAAATAGTATGATTCATCGAAATCCCTCGCAATTTTTAAATTTGTTCATGTTTTGTTCTAGTGATTATTAAAGCGAATTGTTCATTTGTCTTTTAAACCATGGGTAAAATTAGTGAAATAGTGGCGATTTTGCTAAAACTATTGGTATGGCGTGAAGCTATTAAGCTTAATATTAATTTGTCACCTTCATTTTATCTAAAATCATAAGTGGCGATGGGTTTAATATAAGGTAAATTTATCGTAAAAATCAAGGTAAATTTATTGCTTATCGTTAGTCGCGGTGGATATCAATCGTAACCCATTCAAATAAAACCAATATTATTTTACAATAATAAATTGATTTTATGTCATTTTAGGACACTATAGATATTTAAATGCGAATCGGCTATATAAGATATAAATACCTTAAAGCCAAATCAAGTGAGCCGAGGATATTATGGGTAATTTGGCCAGCCGAATAAAACAGCGACTTGAGAAACTTGGCAAAAGCGAGCGTAAAGCCTCCTTAGAAGCTGGCTTGAGCGATTCCTTTTTACGCAATATAAGAGAGGGAAAATCCTTATCACCGCGTATTGATACATTAGAAAAAATAGCCGATGTCTTGCAAACTCGTGCTCACTGGCTCATAAGCGGTGAGGGTGAGGAAGAACTCCTCATACAAAACCATGATTTAGCACAAAGCCCAAATAGCCAAGCTACAAATTCCTATCAAAATGGCTTGCTTGAACCGGCTAATGGGAAGATTATCAAGAGCATAAAATTTAGCAATCGGCGCCTACCCGTATATGGGCAAGCGGTTGGCGGGATCGATGGCGATTTCCCAATGAATGGCACTATTTTATTTGATGTCCTGTGCCCACCGCAACTACAAGATGTTGAAGATGCCTATGCCATTATGATTTCGGGGGACTCTATGTATCCGCGCTATGAAGACGGCGAACTTGCCTTTATTGACCCCACGCGACGCGTCAAAAAGGGTGATTATGTGGTTGCACAGGTTATGATAAAAAATCATGACGCCCCCCATGCTTTTATAAAAAAATTCATCCACCATAACGCACAAGAACTGGTGTTAGAGCAATTTAATCCAATGAAAGAACTGGCCTTTCCTCATGCAAAGGTTGTATCGGTGCATTTTATTGCTTTAGCTGGCGTGATTGATTAGGGTCAGGACCTATTAATATAAAGAAACAAGCACAATAAACAGCAAAATATACATTTTTGATATAAAGGGCGAGGAAAGCGAGAAGTGGGTGGTATACCCATTTGAGCTTTACGACGCAGTAGATTACAGCTGTTTTTGTGTCCTTTCAGCATACAAGTAAATTTTCGCTATAACTTTGTCGAACATCCTTGAAAATATTCATATTTCTCGGCGGATCTTCTCACCTTTAATCTTTGGGTTCTCCCTAAAATTTACTCATACCATTTCGTTCAAATTAATAGGTCCTGACCCTAGCCAATTCACACCACACTTTGTTGCTGCCATACCCTTTTTAAAACCAGCACTGGGCGTTATTTCCGCAAACTCAAAATACGGATAATAATAAAAATCGGCACCACCACGGCAGCCCCAACAAAAATGACACTGAACAATTGGCTAGCGGAAGAAAAACCACTGTGCCATAAGTGGACAAGGGTATCCCAAAGACGTTCAAAAACATTAACTGGCGTCCAACCAAAAAAATTGAGTAGAGCACCGATTATAAGTGAGAAGATCAGTAATTTTACCAAAACCCGACCAGGTGTGTCACCCAAAAATGATTGCAACCATCTGCCCATGTCATATTCCTATCCATTGCTTTTTAAATAGTATAAAGCATTTTTACATAAAAGTTAAATCAGCTTTACATCATTGATTATAAAAATGGAGGTTTCAAGGCTGTTTTTTGTAGTCTATGAGACAAATATAATTTGAACGCCTCATGTCACAAACAAATGGTTCAGCCACTTTTTTAAAAGCGACTTTTTGGCTCAAACTCATGATCTATGCAAGCGGAAAATTTTACTCTATATTCATTTAGACCACTTTCAAGGAGAGCTATAATGAAATTATATCGCTTTTTAACCGGGCCGGATGATGCAAGCTTTTGTCACAAAGTGACTGCGGCTCTCAATAATGGCTGGATGCTCTATGGTAGCCCGACTTATGCTGCCAATCCTGAAACAGGCATTATGCAATGCGGGCAAGCCGTAATTAAAGAAGTTGACGGCATTGAATATACGGAAAATATGAAACTTAGCCAATATTAAAACTATTTTTCATCTTTGCAGGTGCGCTTTAGTTAAAATAATGACTACAACGACTAAGATATAAGCGTTGCAGTTAAATTAGTGTGTCATTATCAATAAGCAACTCTTACAGCAAATTTTCAACTGCATTTTTGAATAGGCATAATTATCGATAAGGGCGACTTAAGATTTTCTAAGCAAACAAGACTGATAATAAAAACACCGCCTCTTGCCCAATTATAGGTAAGAGGCGGTGTAAATATTTTAAAGCAAAAGTTTAAACGATTGTTACGTTAACGCCAGCTTGGATGTGTAGATTTTCGTCCCCATGGGAATAGACATTATAAACAACGCCTGCACCATCGGTATAGCTGCCATTAGTAAGCGACCAGCTATTATCAAGTTTAACAACATCACTACCGTCACCCTTAATGTTAAGACTTTTATCATCAAAGCCATTATCAAAAAGCGAACCGTTAAAGCTTAATGTATTTTTGCCGTTACCAGTTAGGTCAAGTGCTGTAACTGCAGAGCTAAAATCATCACTAAACAGATTGCCAGCATTAATATTGCGACCATAACCACTAATATCAACTTCCAAGCCAAGCTGGTTGTCATGACTTTCGTTAAATTCATTAATCAAAGTGCCAAGCCAATCAAGATTTGCAAAGCCAAATGATTTTACAGAATCAACGCGCAATACATCAATATTGCTATTTGCCATTCCATCTGTATTGAACATGTCGGTTAGCCATGTTTGGTAGTAGGTATTAAAGCCAGCAACAGTGAGCGAGTTAAGCTCTAATGTATCATAACCTTCGCCAGCATTAATTTGCAACGCACCCTGCTGAATAAAGCCATTAAGCGAAATACGGTCATTACCTGCGCCTGTATCAATAAGGTTATAGCCAGTTCCGGAAGCCAATACATTGCCATAAATCTCGACAACATCATGCCCTTCACCGGTAAACACTTCATTTTTACCGCCATTTTGCGCATCTAGCCCACGGCCAAAAACAACCTTATCGTCACCATCGCCTGTATCAATATGATTGGTTCCAGCAGCGGTCACTTTGCTTGTGAAAAGTAAAGTATCATTACCCGCACCAGTGCTAATATTGTTAATACCATCTTGATGGCTAATCATACCACGAGCAAAGGTTAAGAAATCATCGCCTGTGCTGGTTGTAATATCGTTAAGATGATAGCTTTCAACAAGACCTGCAATGGTTAGAACTGTTTTGCCACCATTTACAGTAAAACTATTAGTACCGGTATTATTTGCGGTAAAGTTACCAGCAATTGTTATAACATGGTCACCATTGCCGATCACAAATTCATTCAATCCACTTGAATAAACGCCGTTTACAACGGTTAAAACCGTATTGCCATCACCAAGCTTTACAGAATTTTCGCCACCAGCGCGCGATTCTACACCACGTGCAAAGGTCAAAACATGATCGCCGTTACCAGCAGTTATACGGTTTGAACCACTAGCAATAAGACGACCGCCAATAGATAAAACTGTTTTACCTGCACCAAATGCAAAGGAATTTACGCCATTTGCTGCCGCATCAACATTGCCCCAAACGCTGGCAATATGAGTACCCTCACCCATTGAAAACAGATTAGATGCGTCACTTGCAGCAGTAACACTGCCGGTGATTTTAAGCGTTTTTGTGCCATCACCAACGGAAATTTTATTGAGATTGCTTGATTGCACATTGCCTAAAATAGAAATAACATCTGTGCCATCACCTAAGCTGATGGAGTTGCTACCTGTAGTATTCGTTTTCATACCCCAAAAGAAGGTCAAACCGTGATTGCCATCGCCAAATACGATGCTGTTTTCAGCACCACTGGTTGCATCAAGACCGCCCCAAACATTAAGAAGCTTATTGCCATCACCACCGGTGATTGAGTTTGAACCACGACCAGTTAAGCGGCCGCCCACAAAAATACTATCATTGCCATCGCCAACATCAATGCTGGTTGAAGCGCCTGCAGCACTTTCTACATTTGACCACACCTTGACAATATCATTATTATCAGTGCCATCAATCTGCTTTGTACCTGTAGTAGATTTAAGACTCCAACCAGACCAGAAATTTCCAATAGCCATTTTACTACCCCACATCAAAAAATATATTAAAGAAGAAAGCTTTAAGCCCAGAAAAAGAAACGGATATGCATAAAATTAAAATATAATTAATTTTAAATCAATGCAAAATCCGTTACCTTTACCTAATTGTTACTTTATAGCTTAATATTATTCAATAATAATTAATTTATACACATATATTTCTGCTTGATATTTTTTAATTTTATTATATATTATATATTTCTTATATTATATATATTTAATGACTATTGGCTTTATATCTATCAATAATCTATTTTAATTTAATAACCCGACAATCGTAGTAAAAGTTAATAAAAATCATTTTACTTTTTTTAAACCAACACGCTCAACCAAAACTACACCTTACAAATTAGATTTAATCCGCCCTAATCGCGATAGAATAATTACAGGTAATATTCCAATAACCACAATAAGGAGTGCGGCGATCGACGCTTCTTCATAGGTGCCGCGCGCCGCTTCTCCATAAAGATGGGCGGCCAAGGCGTTCAATAATTTGCTTACAATGTTGGCGTGCAATATTTTTATCGGCACGCTTTAAGCCAAACAATATGTTATCCATAACATTTAAATGAGGAAACAAAGCATAATCTTGAAACATAAAACCAATATCGCGCATTTCTGGCTCAATAAAGCAGTTTGGCACCGAAATTTCACGGCCATTAATATTGATGTAACCGCTATCGGGGCGCTCAATACCAGCAATTGCGCGTAGCAAACTCGGTTTTCCACACCCCGATTGGCCTATAAGACAAATGACATCACCTTTATTGGCACAAAAAGAAGCAGTATCTAAAGCGTTAACTTTGGCAAACTTAAGCGATATATTCGATATGTCCAAGAAAAATTGTGTCACGAACCGGTCTCTTTCCTATAGATACGCTTATTTTTATTGTAAATGCTTTGATTGTAAATTGACTGATAAAACAAAATTTATTGTAAAATACAAATATAAAAAAATTAAATTAAAATATTTCTATATTTATTTGATATCGATTTTGATCATTTTATCATAAGATAAATGATTACCATAACTATGTCAGTATATTTTATCGTTGCAAAATAAAAGAAAATTTCAATTGGTTTTATGAATGGACTTACGCAAAACCGTTTTCAATAAGACAATATATTTATTTTCCACCTTGTAAAAGATAAAACTTGATGCAATAAAATTTCAACTATATTTCATATTAAATAGCTAAAATAATTTTTATCTAAGCTATAGTGGGGTGAGATGAAGGCGTTAACTGGATTTAAATCAACCAATAAATCTACCATTGGTGGCTTGCTGTACATCGTTGCCATTTACTTAACATATTTAGTCGTTGGCGAAGTATTTAACATCTTACGTGATATTCTTTATATATCTGATATTGATCGAGCATTTCAATTTTTAAAATCCGTTTTTAAAGCACCATTCTTTTTTGAAAAAATCTTGTTGACTATTGCTTTTATCGGCTTAATTAAAGAAAGGCGTTACTTCCCTTCCTTTTTTAGTGCATTTTTAATCTATAAAATATGTCATCATATTATTTGGGCATTGCAAGTAACGTATATCTTAAAATATGGCTATTCTGATGTTAATACTACTATCCCCTATACTTATTGGTTGTGGACAGCTTTGGATATCATCTTCCTTATCTATATTACCCTTTCAAAACGGGTAAAAAATACATTTATTAATTAGTCATTTTATAAAACCAAATATTTTATAAAAAACGTCTTGCATAAATTTATATACTTAGCCCATTTTATGATTAAGTAGGAAACATTATGATATTAAAAAACGTGGGTAGTCATCCTATTAATGCTGAGAAACAGCCAAATAGTGCGCCAAAAATTGGTGGAGCGCTTTATTGGGTGGGGCTCTATCTCATCTTTTTTATATTCATTTGCATCGATAGTATTATAGGCATTTACAATATAGATTTTTCTGATAAATTGTTTGCGTTTTCTATATTTAAAGTAGATTTTACATTGCAATTATTTTTGTATGTTATTTTATTAATTGCCACCATTGGTTATTTCAAAAAATATAGCTATTTTCCTTATATGTTCATAATATTTCTACTTGGAAATATTATTTATGATGCAGGATGTATATTCCAAGAGAAAAACTTGGATTATATCTTTAACATCGAATTTTTTATACGTTTTTTTAACATATATTTTACCAATTTTTTAAGTTTGGCCTTAGATATAATTCTCCTAATCTATATATGGAAATCAAAACGCGTGAAGCAAACTTTCATACGCTAATTTCACGCATCATTAAGACATTTGTAAAGCGACTAGTGATAGGCTTAATTCCAATTAAGAAATAATATAGCTTAGCTTTAGTAATTTAGTAGAATGATTTATAAATTAAACGAGGTCAAATTCCATGCAAAAACCAAAGACAATTATTGATGAAACAAAGCTTGACCGCTTGGCAGAAGTTGCAGTTAAGGTTGGGCTTGGTCTAAAAGAAGGACAAGACATTGTCTTAACGGCGCCGATCGCTGCATTGCCTTTGGTACGCCGCATTGCCCATCATGCCTATAAGGCGGGCGCCGGTGTCGTAATACCATTTTTTGGTGATGAAGTTTTAAGCCTTTCCCGTTTTCACAATGCCCAAGATGCAAGCTTTGACCGCGCAGCCGGTTGGCTTTATGAAGGCATGGCAAAAGCTTTTGAAAATGGCGCAGCCCGCCTTGCCATTGCTGGTGATAATCCACTATTGCTTTCCAATGAAGATCCTGAAAAAGTATCGCGCCTTAACAAAGCAACCTCGCTTGCCTATCAACCTGCGCTTGAAAAAATTGCCGGTTTTGATGTAAATTGGAATATTGTTTCCTATCCTAATCCATCATGGGCAAAAGTAGTATTTCCAGATTTGAGCGAAGATGAAGCAACCCACCAATTGGCCGAGGCTATTTTTAAAGCAAGCCGTGTTGATAATGAAGATGCGGTGGGTGCTTGGCAACGTCATAATGCCAATTTACGCCTTCGCAGTTCATGGCTCAATGGTCAAAATTTTGCTGCGCTGCATTTTAAAAGCGCCATAACCGATCTAACCGTTGGTCTTGCCGATGAGCATGAATGGCATGGCGGTGCATCAATGGCAAAAAATGGTATTATTTGTAACCCCAATATTCCAACAGAAGAAGTGTTTACAACGCCTCATCATAGCAAGGTTGATGGTTATGTACGCTCTACCAAGCCATTGTCGCATCAAGGTAGTTTAATTGATGATATTTTCATGCGTTTTGAAAATGGTAAAGTGGTTGAAGCCAAGGCATCAAAGGGCGAAGAGGTCTTAAATCGAGTACTTGATACCGATGAAGGCGCCCGTCACTTAGGTGAAGTTGCGCTTGTGCCTCATTCTTCACCAATTTCTGCAAGTGGTTTATTGTTTTATAATACCTTATTTGACGAGAATGCTGCTTGTCATATTGCGCTGGGCCAATGCTATTCAAAATGTTTTAAGGATGGTGCATCTTTGAGCGCAGAGCAGATTGCGCAGCTTGGCGGCAATCGCAGCTTCATCCATATTGACTGGATGATTGGTGGCAAAGATATGGATATTGATGGCATAAAGCCAGATGGTAGCCGCGTTGCAGTATTCCGCCAAGGTGAATGGGCCTTTAATGTTTAAAGATTTATACCACGCCTTTTGATTATTGAAGCAGTAACATTTTTAAGTTGAGTATTGCCGTGCGACATCGACAAACAAAACTGGCTAAAATTTTTGTACAAAAGCTTCAAAATGCGCAAAAAAAAGCGGATGAAAAAATCATCCGCTTAAAAAAGCAAAGGTCGGGAAATGGAGTGCCCGACCCTTTGTCAGGCTTTGCCAGTACATCCGTGGTCAAAGCCATGACAATAACACCGATAATTTATGTATCGCACAGATTTATTGCAGTGATATGACATAAAAAGGCTACCTCATTAAAAAGCCTATATCGCCATTTATTTTTAGGCAAATAAAACCCAATAGATCAATAAAAGTCGATGCTAACTCGCTTCATTTTATGAAAGAAGCGATCATTTGAGCAATAAAATTTGGGGCGTAAACCAAAAGCTATTTTTTGATATCAATAACTCAGGCGCTATCAATCGGTAAAGATAAACACGTTGATCGAGTCTCAGTTAGCAATAAGTAATATTGATCACGGATAAAAATTTACCCACATAACGCGCCAAAGGTAAAATGCGTAATCTCATAAGCTATATATTCGCGATTTTATAAGTAAAAACTGATAACTTTCACTGAAATAAAAGGCACACTTAAAAAGTCTTTTATTGTATTAGATAAACAAATTAGCCTTTTTAAAAGCACGCTGTCGAAAATGATAAATTCCAGCGCATAACATGCAGCATATTAGCATTTTTTTATAAAATGGCAAATCCATCCATCTCCGTCAGTGGTTATTCTGATATAGGGTTAAATTCTATTGCATACTACTTTTGCGGCGAGTATTGTTCCCTACATAAGCGGAAGGGGAAAAAATATTGATAAATAAAATACAAGATGAAGATCACGGCACAATTATTAATTGCCCGAAACTTTTTTTAGAGATAATGCGCAAGAGTAATGATCTTTGGCACAATAGCAAAAACCCACACTGGGTGTTTCGTGGACAAAGTAATGCAAATTGGTCTCTCATACCATCAGTCTGGCGCAATAGTGATGATCAGCCCTATTTCAAAACTCTACTCAAACAAATTGAATATCTAAAAAAACAATACGAAAAGTTTCAATCTTTAAAGGGGCGCAAAAAACTATCAGAAGCACAATTATTATCATTAAATCAAATGGAAGCATGTGCATGGGTACATATGGAATTTGCATTGTTAAACGAATTCAAACGACGCGCTTGGTTAAATGCATATCCGGTTCACCCAAACTTTGAAGACGTTACATTTTTTAGCCGCTACCATGAATACCATCACCCATTCAATATCTTTAGCAGGGAAATTAGTGACGGCGGCATGCAAAAATATGTTTTAGCAAAAGTTGATCCATCAAGTGACAAAGACATAGCTTTGGCTCAGCATTATAACATTCCAACTCGGATGTTAGACTGGACTGAAAACCCGCTTATTGCAAGCTATTTTGCGTCTTATAATGATACATCTTGCCAAAATGATATTGTCATATTTGCTTTAGACCTAATGTCCCTATCTCATTTATTCAAAGACAATTGGGATTTAAGACCCAAAAAGACCATGATACCTTTGCTTATTTATGCAACTTTTGCTAATAGACGTGAAAATATTTATATTAGAGCGCAAGAAGGGCTTTTAACCTCAATAAATTGGCATTTTGCGCAAAACTATTATGCATCTGAAGGTAGATGGCCAAGCTACGAAGATGCAATTATTGCTGGTCTCAATGTTTTCCCTTTGCCATGCAATTACGAAATTAAAAAATTCAATCAAAAACATGGAATTTTGCGAAAGTTTATTCTTCCCCAAGAACATGTAACGGAATTTAAACGCTTACTTAAGAGAGAAGACATTACAAAAGAAAAAATTTTTCCAAGCCTTGATAATATTGCAGAGGCAGCTAAGGCAAGCTTTAGTCCCGAAAAAATTGATCACTGCTTTATTCACGAAACAATCAAATAATAAAAACGGCTGCCGAAGCAGCCGTTTTTATTTTTATCATAAGTGCAAAACTACCACTTTACTTTAAATCCGACGCTGCCCTTTATTGCATAGCTATCTGAAAAATCTTGTAAGCTGGTTTTAACTGTGCCCTCACCAAAAAGCGCATATTTATCATCATTCCAGCTATAATTAGCACCAATAGTTACACCGCCCCAAGTGCGTTGATTGCGGTTTTCAAAGGCTTTGTCATTAAGTTTTACTTTTACACCATCGGCGAAATCTTGATAGATATTGGCAATTGCATAAATATTGCTTTTATTCTGGCTGCCATCTTGCTGTTTGATGATGGTTTCGCGTTCAAAACCAAGACCAATACGAGCAGTTAAGCTTTCGGCTTTATCCAATGATACACGTACATTATAAGGGCCAGTGAAATCATCAAAATCAACCGATGACCAGCTTAGCTGCGCTTGTGGGGTAATGATCCAGCCATTATCCAAACCAAAGCGGCGGCCAGCTTCAATAGACAATGCATAGCCCGTGCCATCATTATCCGAGCGCAAGCCTTGTAAAATATTTGAATCAAGGTCGCTATTATACCAATTCATCTTGGCAAGACCATCGACATAAAAACCGTTTTCGCCGATCCAAGTTAGATTAGCACCAAAACCATAGCCGTCAGTTTTAATCTTGCCATCGCCTACATTGGCGTCAATTTTGGTGGAGCCATTGGTATAATTAACAAAAATGCCGCCAAGCAATTTGCCATTGCTATTTTCGCTGAGCAATAGATCAAGTCCAGCTTCTAACTTAACCATATTGGTCGAATGATCGGCACCGCTGGTGCTGCGGCTAGGGTCAAATTTTCTATGGCCACCTTCAACGCGCCCCCAAAATAGTGAGCCAGCTTTGCCTGCCTCGGCTGTATTATTGGCAGCACTATATGGATCAAAGAAATAGCGACCACCAGCGCGTTCGCGATAGGTAGAAACTGCATTTAAATCTAACAAGGCTTGGCCATAAGTTTCATAGACTGGCACAGCAGGTTGATAATGCGAGCGCAAATACCAATTGCCATCATTACCAGTAATACCGCCACTATTATAAAGGGAATAGCCATAAATGCCAAGAATGATCGATTGCTTGCCCTCGGGAGTGATGTAGTCACCATTGGCAAGAGTGAACTGTGCATTAGATGCACCATCAACTTCAATCAGTTTAATGCCATTTAAAGTTTCTGCGCCTTCGCCACCAGTGCGCATCACACGCAATGCGGTTGTACCACTTGTGTCTCCGGTAACATGCAACATATCGGTAGCTGATTGATCGCCACCAAAGCTGGTTGCCATTTCAAGTACACTGCCCGCACCGCCATGATAAGAACCAACGGTTAATTGATGCCCCGGCAATGGGCGATTAATTGAAGTAAGCGACAAGGTGCTATTATTGATCATTGCACCACTAAGATTTGAATTGCCGGTAAAGATTAGCGAGCCGCCATTAATAGTTGTTGTGCCGCTCCAGCTATTATCGCCATAGAGCTCAAGCATACCAGTGCCATTTTTAGTAAATGAGCCTTGAGTTGTAACGCCTGTTGATGGCGCAACATAATCACCAATATTATTGCCCCATGTATCATAGGCATTAAAGCCGCCCTTGGTGCTATCCATATTAATGGTAACAAGACCATTAAAAGCACCATAACCATCTGCTGCATCATAAAGGTTTAAGCGTGCATAACCACTGCCATTATCTAAAGCATGGCCTGATTGAATTTCAGTTGTTGCCAAAACTTCGCGCAATTGTTCCTTGCTCATATAAGGAAAGCGGTTGGCAATTAAAACTTCCGCACCTTCTGGCACAACGGCATCAAGATTGGTGGCTCCAACAGTTGGCAAACCGTAAGTTAAACGGTAGCGATAAACTTCCTTATCTTTTAATGATTGGGCAAAACCATCGGTGGTTTTGGTGCAAAGCGTCAGATCACCAGCACAACCTTCATTTAAAAGATTACGCAAATCTTGCTGGGCAGCATCAAAAAGTGCTTTAAAATCTGATGGCAAGGCAAAACGACCACCCAAAATACCAGGAACTTCGCTATTTAAATAATCTGGATTATTATTGAGCGCTTGCGTCAAAGCATAAAGCGTATGAATACGCGCACCAATCACGTCAAACGCATAATGCACGCCAAGCACGATACGACTATTACCATATTCACTACCGCGCAGCATCATTTCCTTATAACGCTCTGGCACCATCATTGCCATGCTCATCGTTGTCACAAAACCAGTTGCCGAATGGCCACTAGGAAACGCGGCATTATGGCTTACACCGGGGAAAATATTAGTTGCGGTATTAACTGGCTTGCCAAAATAATTAACGCCATCAAAAGCCACAACCCGATCTGGTGCAACTTGCAGTGGTCGGCTGTCACCAACGCTATTGGCATTTTCTGGCAATGGATTATAAGCAACATCATAGGTATTAAATATGCCATCACTTGGCATTGTAATGCCGGTTAGCGGATGATCGGGATTACCATCATAACTACCATTGGCAAAATAATTTTTTGCCACGGCAGAATCGCCGCCAACAACAATCGCGCTCATTGCGCTCATATATTTGGAAAAGTTTGGGGAAAAAGTCGTTACCTGAAAGCGCTCAGTGACCGAATTATTGTCCTTATAGACTTGTGCAAGCTGCGGCCCCAACGCATCTGCTGCTAAAAGACCATTATAGAGCGAGCCAACAAGATAGCCGGTTGTATCATCATAAATTGCCTGTTGGCGCTCTGCTGCTGTTGCCTGATTATTAATGCGCAACGTTGTTTCCAAGTTTTCACGTAAGGCATTGCGGCCAGCTTCGGTTGAATTTAGCTGACTAAAACCCATAAGCAATTCTGTCGCTTTGATATTTGTATTGGTTTGCGCCTGTGCTTGCACCCCTGCAATCGTCACTAAAGCCGAACTCAATAAAAGATAGGAAAGGAATTTCTGTGTGGTTTTTAGCATTAAAGCTGCCCTCAATATCCAATGTTGCCAAAGTTAATAATTAAGGGTGCTAATGCCGTAGCGATGTTACAGATAAATGACATATTTATGTCAGAAAAATAACATGAGTAAATAATGATATTTGTAAGAAATATAACCTATGTTTTACACACTAAAGACGTTTGCTTATCTCAACATAAATCAATTGGCATAGCAACTCTATGAGGGTTTGCGTAACAATAATCGCCGGTAATAATGGCACGGCGTTTGGAATTGTTAAGGCAAGCGGCATAATCACCAAAGAATTACGTGTTGCCATACTAAAGGCAATACTGCGTTTTTGTGGTTTATCTAGATTGCAAATTTTGGCAAGAACTAACCCCAGAATTGGCGCCAAAATTGCAAAGCTGATATAAATCGGCAAAACAGTCAAAAGCGCTTTGCCAGCCAAGCCTAGTTGCGGTGCAATAGCTAAAATGACAATAAATAGCACCATGGCTGTAGCGGGAACTGGAAGACAATCAAAATACTGTTTTAAACGAAAGCCGAATTTTTGCCTTTTTGCCCAAATCTGCACAAGACTTGCAAGACATAAGGGCATAATGATCAGCCATAAAAATGCATCAATGAAGGGAGCAATTTGGATATAATTTGCTGCTTCTTTACTCAAAAAAAGTGATAAATAAAGCGGTAAAAACATCATTTGCAATAATAATAAAAGTGCCGTTGCACCAAGCAGCGCGCGCGCATCTCCTTTACCCATATGAGTGAAAGTCACTACATAATCGATGCAAGGTGATAATAATACCATTAAAACGCCAAGCTTCATTAAAAAATCCAAAGGGAAAATTTGACTTAAACCAAAAACAAGGCATGGAATGACAATAAAATTGCCAAATAGCAAAACTGATAAAAAGCGTAAATCTTTGAACACCCCACCAAGAGCCGCAAGCGGTACTTGCAAAAATGTGACAAAAAGCATGAAAGCAAGGGCTGGATTGATGAGATTTTCAAAAAAAGGTGTAAATTTTTGGCTATTGGGATTACCCAAAACAATAAGAAGTGCCAGCAAGACACTGGCAAAATAAATCCATGCTTGCCAATGCTCCAATTGCGTTTGTAATTTTAAAAATTTTTGCAAGCAAAAACCCCCTTATTGGTGCCAATTTTCCAATTATTCCAAATTACACACTTAAGATAAATTTTCCGTGAATTAATACTTGATTATTATAGTCATGTTTGATAGAAAAAATCTGTTTATGTAGAACATAGGTATAATACAGTATAAAGCCAGCAAAAATTTTAAAAAATAGCCAGCCATATTATATCTGCACCATCTTAAAATATTAAATCCTATTATTAAAATTTAAAGGCAAGTATTAGCTTCCTTTAAATTGAACGATTCTAAAGATAATTCCGATTTTTAAGATTGGTGCATTTGTTCATTTAATAAAAATGGTTCAATTAAATTTTTTTCTATTTTTGGAGAATACTTATGCGCGTTGCTTTTAAAATGAAAAAGCATCTTTTAATGGCTGGTATAGCACTCAATTCGGTCATCCTTTTGGTGGCCAATATTGCCCATGCCCAAGATAGTCATAGCGGCGAAAATAGTGATACATTGCAAACCGTAACGGTTACCGGCAGCAATGGAGCAATGACACCAGCTGGCGTAAGTGTTGTTACAGCTGAAGACATTAACCGCTATGGTAGTGGCAATTTACAGGATGTTATCCGTGATATTCCAGGTACTTTCACTTGGGATAATCCTAGCCAGCCCGGTCTTGCAATTAATATTCGTGGCTTTGAAGGCTCTGGCCGCGTTAACACCATGATTGACGGCGTGCGTCAAAACTTTCGCTTTACCGGCCATGATGCTTCTGGCTATTCCTATGTTGATTCAAACCTATTAACTGAAATTGATGTAGAGCGCGGTGCCGTTGTTGGTGCTGGCGGCGGTGCTTTGGCTGGTAGCGTTAACTTGCGCACTTTAAGCGTTGAAGATATTATCAAGCCCGGTCAAAATTATGGCGTTCTTGGTAAGGCATCATGGGGCAGCAATGGCGTTGGCTTTTCTGAGATGATTGCTGGCGGTGTGCGCAATGATATTGCTGGTGTTGCAGCAGCAATCAGCCGCCGTGATTCACGCGATTTTAAGGATGGTGATGGCAACCGTCAAAGCAATACCGGTCAAGAATTAACTTCCGGTTTGGTTAAAGCTGAATTTGGCTATGGTACCGATCATCGTCTTAATCTTGGTGGTGTTTTCTATAATAATGATTTTGGTGCAAATTCCTATAATCAAAATGTCAAAAATACTACATTAACCGCCAATTATTCCTATAATCCTGCGGATAATGATTTGGTCGATTTGCATGTCAATGCTTATTACAACCGTTTAAAAATGGAATATTTTGAAAATTTACGCGGTGTATGGGGAGGCTCTAGCGGCCGTGAAATTGAAGATCGTGGTGTTGGCTTTGATGTTTCCAATACATCACGCTTTAATCTTGGAGAGGTTGGCGTCAAATGGCTTTATGGCGTTGAATATTTCCGCGATAAGATTGAAGGAGCTAATTCTGGCGTTAATCCAAGTAATGGTACAGCAAGCAGTGGCGGCGTTTTTTCTGATACAACCTTCTCCTATAAGATTGTCGATCTAACTGCTGGTTTGCGTTATAATTTTTATAAAATGAATGGTGATGCAAAAGATGGCACTTCCCTTGTGGACCAATCGCATAATTCGGTTGATCCGCGCATCACCTTGGCGGTTAATGTTACCGACTGGTTACAACCTTATGTTACCTATTCACAATCTATGCGCAGCCCTACTTTGCAAGAAACTATGGTTGGCGGCATTCATCCAGGCAGCACAACCTTTGGCTTTATTGCCAATCCTAATCTTGAGCCAGAAAAGCAAAAGGGATGGGAACTTGGTGTAAATGTCAAAAAGGCTGATGTCTTTACTGCAGGTGATTTCTTCCGTGCAAGAGCTGCCTATTATGACATGGATATTAAAGATTATATCGTCAGTGAAGGGCGTGATGGTTGTGATCCATTGGCAAACCGTCGCTGCCAAACTTGGTATAATAATGTGCCTGGTACGTCCCGCGTCCGCGGTTTTGAAGCTGAAGCCCTTTATGATGCTGGCTTTGCCTTTGCTAATTTAAGCTATACTCATACAAAGTCCGATCTTCCCGGCATATTACCTGGCCTTGGTGCTAGCCAATATTTGCCAGATAATGTCTTTTCAATCGGTGGTGGTGCACGTCTATTCGAGCGTAAACTCACTGTTGGTGGTCGTTATCGATATGTATCATCAGGCAAGGTTTCAACCTATACAGGTGTTGATAAATCAGATGGCAGCTATGGCCTTGTTGATATCTTCACCACCTATAAATTCAAAGAAGATATTGAATTATCCTTTAAGGTCAACAACCTGTTTAACAAAACTTATACGCCATTCTTAAGCTCGGCGAATTCCGGTCAGGGTAGAACATTCCTCATTTCAACCCAGTTCCGCTTCTAATAGGTTTTTTTAAAATTTAAAAAGGCAGCCATTGATATAATGGCTGCTTTTTTCATGCATAAAATTTTGTACTTAAAATAGTTTAGCGTAAAGGGGAAATACTAAGCGGTACAGCAAGAAGCGAGCGCATATCGCTCGTTAGCCATTGTGGCCCACCAACTGGAGGCCAAACACCTTGCTTGACCGATTCACTGCGTAAATCAAAACGCTCACTCGCATTTTTAAATGGCCAAATATGGGTAATCCTTGGCTCGCCATCAATGCTATAAAGTGCAATCGTGAGGGGCGATATTTTTTCACGCGCTGGCACGGCATTTTCCCATGCTTTTAAAATATGCGGTAAACCGCCATGCTTATAGACATAGCTGCGCATTTCATAAATTGGGCCGAACTCACCAGCTTCAACTGGCTTTAAAAATGGAAAAGGAATGTAGCTATCCAAAACCAAATTGCTCATCCATTCTGAAGCGCCAAAAGGATTGGCGGCATTTAAGGTGCGCTGGCGCTCACTATTAAAATCATCTTCGCTATCAAAACCACGCAATAGAATAACTTGGTTTAGTGGTCCAACTTCAGTGGCAAAAGCCCCTAAAAGCTTGCCCTTTGCCCCCGATTGCGAGCAAAATTCTTCAATAGCTGGGGCGGCCTTGGCAGCGCCCCCCATGGCAAGCTGCAATGTTGCAATTTCATAGCGTTCCATAATAATTGACCTTTCTTGGGTTATATAAATTCTTTTTGGTTTGTATAAATTAAAGCGGCTTATCTCGATAAGCCGGCCGTAAAACTGACTTTAGTCTTTAAGTGAACCGGCAAGATATTTGCCAATGCGCCATCCAAAAACCATTGCTGGCCCAAGGGTTGTACCAGGGCCTGGATAGGTGCCACGAAAAATGGAGGTTGCATCATTGCCACAAGCAAAAAGCCCCTCTATCGGTTTTTGATCATTATCAACAACGCGGCCAAATTCATCGCAATCTATGCCGCCACTGCTAGCAAGATCATAGGGGCGGACACTCACCGCATAAAATGGCCCTTTACCCAAAACGCGCATACAAGGATTGGGCTTATTATCTTTATCGCCGTTAAAGCGGTTCATAACACTGCTTCCACGCCCAAAAGCTTGATCGATACCGGTTAATGCATCGTCATCATATTGCTTTACCGTATTGATGAGCCCTTGAGGATCGACATTGATTTTTTGCGCCAAAGCCGCCAATGTATCGGCCTTAATGATGTAACCCGATTGGATAAGTCGATTAAGTCCAACGCCGCCCGGCAATACGAGGCCCAAACCATATTGGTGGATAAAGGCATCATCAACAATCAAATAGGCTGGTATGGTTGGCACCATTTTATTGGATTGCAACGCCCCCATACAAAAATCATGATAACTATTGGATTCATTTACAAACCGCTCGCCCTTTTGGTTTACAGCCAAAAGCCCAGGCTTAGCGCGATCTAAAATAATATGCGGCCAAACCGCCATTTCACCATTTGGCTTTTTATGAAATGAACATGGCATCCATAAAGCAGGGCTATCACAACCATCATCAAGCCGCGCGCCAATTTTAATGGCATTGTCAACACCATCACCATTATTGCTTAAAGGCGCAAGGCACTGCACCCTTGTCCCTTCAGGATAAAGCGATTGGCGCAATTCCTTATTATTAGCAATGCCACCTGTTGCCAAAACAACGCCTTTGCGCGCGTGAATAATACGTATGCCGTTAGGCGTTGCGACTTTAGCACCAATAATGCGGCTGTTTTCTCGTATAAGTTCTTTAAGACTATGCTCAAATTCTGGCATGCAGCCTTGCTGTTTAAGGCTAAAAAATAGCCGTGCAACCAGCGCATTGCCCATTAATACGCGAGTCCCGCGTGAAAAACGCAAACGATCTTTAAAATAACGACTAACAATTTTTAAAGTTGTCTTTAAATTGGCAAGGCTTTTAAAGCGATTTAAGATGATATCCAATTCATCGCGGCCAACCATCATGCCGCCAAGCCCCATAAATTCAGGGCGCGGTGGTCGCACCCGCTCAAAATCCTTGCCAAGCAAGCGGCCATCAAACGGCAAAGGCGATAAAGCCCTGCCGCCGAAGGCTGCGCCGTCACCATCAAGATAATCAGGATGGGCTTTGGAAGCCACAAATTGCACTTCGGTCTTTTGGGTAAAATCATCAATTGCGCTTGCGCCAGAGCGCAAGAAAGCTAACCGCTTAGCTTCACCGCCGCGATTACCAATAATGGCTTTTAAAAATTTTTCAGCGTCTTTGGCGCTATCAGCAACACCAGCTGCAACACTTAGACTAGTACCCGGTACCCATGTTGTACCGCCTGATGTTGCAGTAATGCCGCCAACTTGTGTGGTTTTTTCGCATAGCAAAACCTCAAGCCCTTCAAGCTTAGCAATTAACGCTGCACTCATGCCGCCAGCACCAGCACCAAAAATCAAAACATCTACTTCCTCAATAGTGTTTTGAGATAAAGGCGCATTTGGCTTACTCCCTGACATGTTTAATCCTCCCCTATGCCTTATCTTGTACTTTATTGCGCGCAACGGCAACATTTTCACCAATAATGTAACCAAAAGTCATTGCAGGCCCAAGGGTTATGCCGCCGCTTGGATAGGTTCCGGCAAAAATGCTATTCATATCATTGCCTGCTGCAAATAGCCCATTAATTGGCTCGCCATGACCATCAAGTACCCGCGCTTTGTCGTCACAAATAAGGCCAGCAAAAGTTCCCAAACTGCCAGCGGTAATTTCAACGGCAAAAAATGGAGCTTTCACTATGGGCGCAATACATGGATTGGGTAAATGATCTTTATCGCCTTGCGCCAATTGATAGGGCGTTGTGCCACGGTGAAATTCATTATCGATACCCTGCTTAGCATCGCGGTTATAATTGGCAATGGTTGCTTGTAAAGCACCTTCATCAATACCGCATTTTTGGGCAAGTTCTGCCACGCTATTAGCACGTTTTAAATAGCCATTTTTAAGCCATTTAGAAAAAGGCACAGGAAAAGGCTTGACCGCACCAAGCCCGTAACGGCGGATAAACCTATGGTCAGCAATCAGCCAGGCTTTTACTGGCTCGCCCTTTGGGGTTGCATTGAGCAGCCCGACCATAAAATCATGATAGGATATATCCTCTGCAACAAAACGTTTTCCGTCTTGTCGCACGGCAATAAGCCCTGGCTTACCACGCTCCACCAAATGGGGAAAACGGTTAAAGCCACCTTGCAGGTTAGGGACTAAGGACACTGGCGCCCAAGCCCCTGATGATATCAATGTTTCATCAACCAAGGCTCCAATATTTTCAGCCATTTTTAAGCCATCACCATCAACACTTAAAGGCGCGGCACTTTCATGGGGCGAGCCATTTTGCACATGGTCAAAAAGCCGTTTCTTTCTTAATTGGTCGTGAGGGAAGCCGCCCGTTGCGAGCACCGTGCCATATTTAGCAAAGACTTGTTTTTTGACACCATTTTGCGCAATAATTGCGCCACAAACATCATCATTATTTTTTATCAAGGATAAAGCTGGAGTGTCAGATAAAAGCCTGACATTATAATGCTGGGCCGATTTTAACAAACGTGCCACCAGCGCATTGCCATTAACAATTTGCGTTGAACGACGATAAAATGCCAAATCATAAAAATGGCGCATAAGCCGCTTTGTTACATGGCTAAAGGACGATATTGAGCGCAAAGCAGTTAAAAATGCCCGCATATCTGCGCCTGATGCGATGGCCATGCCCATAAGCGTCATTTGCGGAATGGGTTTGCGCAATTTATAAAGGAGAGATCCTAATTTTCGTCCATCGAAAGGTGCTGCAACCACCGAGCGACCGCCAATGACTGCGCCATCGACCTTGCCATGAAAATCAGGAACGGCATTGCCGCCATTAAAAGCAACATCAGTTTTTGTTTCAAAAAAATCCACCATTTCAGGGGCTTTTTTCAAATAGGTATCCACCATCACGTCATTATAGCGGCTGCCCATAATATTTTTTAAATAAAGCCGTGGCGCATCATCCCCCTCAATAATACCAGCTTTTTTGGCATGCGATGTTTGTGGTATCCATAGCCAACCACCAGAAAAAGCCGTAGTACCACCAAAATAAACGTCTTTCTCCACCACCAAGACATCAAGTCCGTGATAAGCGGCGGTAACTGCTGCTGATAAGCCACCAGCGCCAGAACCAATAACCAGTAGGTCACATTCTATCTGTTCCATATCGCTAGAAGGACGGTTTTGCATTATAACTGCTCTTTTCTGCTGATCTGCAAAAACTAAAAGCCTGAGCATTTCCAGCTAAAGTTGGTTCAACATTGGCGTCCGGATAATGCGTCAAATTGAAGAATTTAAAGCACGATGTCGCTTCAACAATAAACAGATGTGCTCTAATCAAGATGAATGGTTTGGCCGCTTTGTGCTGCTTGTTTAACGGCAAAAGTAACCCGCAAAGTTTCCAATCCCTCACGCCCAGACACCAAGGGTTGCGCTTTTTTCAAAATAACCTCGCGGAAATTTTCCAATTGCAAAATGAATGGATCAATCAATGGGCGGTCATTGTCGCTTTTTTCAATTGGTTTAAGCCAAGTGCGCTCATTGGTATAACTCCACAATTCAAGGCTTGGCAGTGCAAGCGAACCATGGGTGCCACCAATATAATAGCTATTTTGCTGCGTTGGGGGAAAATCAGGATTTTCACGTGCGGTAAGTTCCCAGCTCCAAGGCGCGCTAATCGCATCAGAAATGGAAAGGGTGACAATAGTACCATTTTTAAAATGCAATAATGCACCGCAGCTTTCTTCATTTTCAAAACCACGAATTTGCTTTGTTTCAACTGCTTGCACGGTTTTGACATCGCCAAAAAGATAACGCAAACAATCAATATCATGGATCATATTGACAAAAACTGGCCCTGCCCCTTTTATCTGCCGCCATTGTGCATTAAAATAATCATCAGGCTTTAAAATCCAAAACATGCAGTGAGCAGCAAGGACTTGGCCTAACTTACCAGAGTCAATAATATTTTTAGCCGTTTGCAGCATGGGATTATGGCGGCGGTGATGGCCAACCATAAGCGGTACATTATTTTTTTCTGCCGCTTCAACCAGTTTTAAGCCCTCATCAATATTATCTGCAATTGGCTTTTCCATTAAAACTGGAATTTTGGCAGCTATTGCTTCAAGCCCATTGGCCACATGAAATTGATTAGGGGTAGCAATAATAATGCCATCGGGACGGTCACTTAATAGCATGGTTTTAATATCAGGATACCACGGAACATTGAGGCTTATCGCATAGTCTTTTGCGGCATCAACAGGATCGATAATTGCCGATAATTCCACATTTTTATCTTGTGCAATAATAGTGACATGGCGTTTGCCAATAAGACCTGCGCCCATAACTGCAACGCGAATTTTACTTCCCATTTCTCTCTCCCTTATGCCTCCCAAAGACGCGTTTTAGACATAGTCTCGCTGTGCAAGGTCTAAAATTTTGCGTGCAGATTCAATCGCCATACGCGCGCAGTTTTCAACGCCAAAGGCGTTAATAATTTCATGGCTGGCAACTTCGATGCTAATTGGGGTATTTTGCGGTATAACCTGCATCAAGGCTGGTAGATCAATGCCGCCATCGCCGGGCATAAGCCGTGCGCCCCTTGCAATGGTAATTAGCTCTTCATCGCTTTTGCCATAAGGCACAGGCCCATCACATAATTGCACATAATGAATCATTGATGGGGGAAGCGCCACCACATCATCAAGGCTTGACGTGCTGCGGTCAAAATGCAAGGCATCAATCAGCACTCCGCCATTTTTTTCGCCCGCTTTTTCAACAATATTACGAGCCTCGTTTAAAGATTTAACTGCCGTCCATGGCATAAATTCAAGGTCTGCGGTAAGATTGGCGGTTGCAGCAAGCTGGCAAAATTCGGCAAAATTATCGCTAAGGCCTGCGACATCAAAATCATCGCCAGCAACCAAAATATTTTTTGCACCCAATTCATAAGCGCGTTCGATAAAGGGTTTAAAATCAGCAATATTGGTTTTGTCCTTAAGGCGAATAATTTCGACATCGCCAACGGCCATATCATAATCAAGCAATGCTTGTTTTGTATCATTTAGCAATTGCTTATCGGTTAATAATGGATAGGCAGGCTCGGTTGGAGCAGCAGGTAACATGCGCAAACCAACCGCTTTATAGCCATATTGAGCAGCAATTTTAATAGTTTCAACCGGTGAAATATTGCCAACGGTTAGAAAAGCAAGCGAAAAATAATGCGGCATCTTATTGCATCCTTAAATGAGCAATGCATTTTCAATTTACGCGTTTGGATCTTTTGCCAATAGGAAATTGACGACAAGATCCCGCACCTTGGCAAACATATCAACACCAAGCACAGTTGGTGAACCGCGCTTTTTAGCCTCAATAATCCAAGCTGTTTCAACGGGTTTTGCAATCACATCGCCAGCCCAAGTATGAGCGCTAAGGGTTGTTACATCAAAGGGTAGCGGATCATCATCACGCATGCCAGCTGGGCTTGCATTAATGGCGCCATCAAAACCGCTCACATCGCGGCTACCTTTAACAACACGGCAAAGCCCCAAGGCATTTAAACGTGCGATATTATCATTTTGACGGTTTTCATCCATGTCAAAAATTGCAAGTTCGCCAACGCCATTGGTAACAAGGGCATGAGCAATAGCACTGCCTGCACCGCCCAAGCCGCATAATAAAACACGCTTACCAACAAACTCACAACCCTTGGCATTTAAAGCAGCAATATAGCCAAGGCCATCAACCATATCGCCTGAAAGACCGTTTTCATCTTTACGCACAACATTAACCGCATGTAAAAATTTAGACCTATCGCTTAAATGGTCGCAAAATTGCGAACCTGAAATTTTATGAGGAATGGTGACTAAAATACCATCAAGATTTTTAACCGTTTTGGCAGAGTTAAAAAATGTTGCTATATCTTGGCTTGCAACATTGGTTGGAACGCAAACCGCATTAAGCCCCAAATTTTGCAAAGCTGCGGTCACTCCGACAGGTGCTTGTACTTGTGCTATTGGATCACCAACCACAAAATAAAGCCGCGTTGATCCATCTAATTTTGTCATCAAAACCTCCCAATTTTGATATGGGTAAAACCTAACCCAAAGGCCGATTGGCCACATCTCCCGTTATTTTTGCCCTTACATAATTCAAGTCTTGAAAAAGCTTAAAATTTACAGTTACTTAGAATTTGCAAGGGCAAATTATCTACATATCAAGAAACACCGTTTCGCCTTCACCTTGAACAATAATATTAAAGGTAAAAACAGGCACGCCATCACGCATCGATTTTTGTGCAATTAATGTTTCACGGCGTTTTTTGGCATCAATGCGATTTAAGAGCGGATCCTGCTCATTTTGCTCGACCATATCGGAAAAATAAGCACGGGTATGGAGCGCCATATTAATACCGCGCGCACCAATCCAAAAGGTAATATGCGGCGCTTGTTTGAGCCCATCGGGATAGGGTGTCGCACCTGGGCGGATGGTTTCAAACTGGAAGAAAGCTGTGTCGCTTGACGCTGGTTGACGTCCCCAACCAGTAAAATTGCTATCAGCTGCGCCACGCGTTTCGTTAACCGAATTATAAAGACCATCCGCATCAGCTTGCCAAATCTCGATTAAAGCATCTTTGATTAGCTCGCCGCCCCCGTCAAAAACTTGCCCCTCAATAATAATACGCTCGCCTTTGGTGTGCGCATTAATCATTTTATTGCCTAAATCTTCAGGATAAACGCCATGAATACCAACATAATTGGGCGTTGCACCAATATGGATATAAGGGCCAACCGTTTGCGAAGGGCTTTCTTTTAAATAGTTTAGTTCTTGTGCCATTTTAATTGCCCTCCATACGGTTTTCAAACATAGTTGAACGTCGTCCACGCAAGACAATATCAAACTTATAGGCAAGGCTATCCATTGGAATAGTGGCACTACGGTCAAGAGCTGCAATAAGCCGATCAATAGCCGCAGGATCAGGAATTGTCTTAACAATCGGGCACTGCCAAATCATCGGATCGCCTTCAAAATACATTTGGGTGATAAGACGTTGAGCAAAGGCATGGCCAAATAGCGAAAAGTGAATATGGGCGGGGCGCCAATCATTAACGCCATTTGGCCAAGGGTAAGCACCAGGTTTAATGGTGCGAAACATATAGCGTCCCTCTTCATCGGTAATGGTACGCCCACAACCACCGAAATTGGGATCAATTGCAGCAAGATAAGTTTCTTTTTTATGACGATAACGTCCGCCAGCATTTGCCTGCCAAAATTCAAGCAAAGTATTGGGTAGCGGCTTGCCATTTTCATCCAAAATACGGCCATAAACAACAATACGCTGACCAATTGGATCGCCATCCTTGGCGTAATTGCGAATAAGGTCATTATCATATTGCCCCAAAATATCATGACCAAAAACTGGGCCAGTTATTTCAGATATGGTGGCAGGCAAGGATAAAAGTGCATTGCGCGGCGAACGTAAGATGCTAGTTTTATAATCTGGCGTATAGGCGGCTGGGTGCCATTCTCTATCGCGTTGAAAATAATTTCCACCCCGTTCAAAAAAATTATTTGTCATTATTTTCCTCCACTTCCTGCAATTCTTTTTTAGCGATTTTTATAGCGCTATTGGCGGCAGGAACACCGGCATAAACTGCGACATGCATTAAAGCTTCAAGAATATCTTCAGGACTTGCACCTGTATTGCGCGTTGCACGCACATGCATGGCAAATTCTTCTTCATGGCCAAGAGCAGCAAGCAAGGCAAGCGTTACAATTGAGCGCTCGCGCTTAGAAAAGTGATCGCGTGACCAAAGGCTTCCCCATGCGCCTTCAGTAATAAAGGTTTGAAAAGCGTCATCAAACGGTGTAGCACTTGCCAAAGCTTTATCAACATGAGCATTGCCAAGCACAAGCCGACGTGTTTTCAAACCATTTTGATAGCGTTCACTATGCTCATTATCACCCATGGACTTCCTCCGAAAGAAAACTTTTTAATAATTTTATTGTTGCTTGCGGCTGTTCGATGCACGGTAAATGGCCACATGCGTCAATAAGTTCAAACCGCGCCCCCTTAATCGATTGTGCAGTTTCTTTGACCAATTCTGGCGGTGTCGAACCATCTTGTGCGCCAGCAATAACAAGAGTAGGAAGCGCTAATTTTGCAGTTTGCTGACGTAAATCGCTATCGCGCAAAGCCGCACAGGCGGCACAATAGGCGCTTGTTGGTGTACGCTCCAACATATTGCGATAGGCTTGATAGGCAGCTTGCTGATTATTTTTAAAATCATCGGTCAACCAGCGCATCATGATTTGTTCGCCAATAGCTGCAATACCATGCGCCTTTATGGTATTGATCCGCTCATTCCAAGATTGCTCAGTGCTGATTTTCGCCGCCGTATCCATGAGCACCAAACGGCTAACCCTATCCTTAAAACGATAGGCATAATTTTGAGCAATAAGACCACCAACCGATAGGCCAATAAGCGTTATATCGCTATCCCAACCAATATTTTGCAACAAAGCATGCAAATCATCCGTTAAAAGATCAATCGAGTAACAATCATCTTGCAAAACTAAACCAAGATCTGTCAGCCCATGCCCGCGTTTATCATAGCAAAGACAAGCATAATCGTCTTTAAGACCTGCAATAACATCATTCCAAATACGAAAATCTGTTCCCAACGAATTGATAAAGACAAGGCGCTCGCCGTCTTGACGACCAGCAGTTTGGTAATGCATGACTATATCATTGGCGATGGTAAATTGCATTGGTCTGTCCTCCTAATAATTGTTCTAAATGAATTGACAGATTATGTAAAATGATAAATTATACAAGAAATATAACTTATAGGTTATTTAAACCCGGTGATAAAATGCTACCCAGTGATCTTATTCGGCTTCGCCATTTAAAAACATTTCAAGAAGTTGCACGGCAAAAAAGTATTAGCGGTGCGGCTAATGTGTTGGCGATTACCCAGCCCGGCGTATCAAAAACTATTAAAGAGCTGGAAACCATATTAAATGCCGAATTATTTGATCGTAGCCACCGCACTTTGCGGCTAACCCCAATTGGCAAGCGTTTTTTAACTCATATTGAAAATTCGATGCTGGCGTTAAATCAAGGTATTGAAGAAATACAAGAAGCTAAAGAACGCAATGCACTTCCTTTAAAAATTGGTGCTTTACCAACCGTATCGGCGCGGCTATTGCCAAGAGCAATCTTGCGCTACAACACCAAGAAACTTGGGGGTAAGCCAGTGATTGTAACTGGCTCTAATGGCTACCTTATCCGTGATTTGCGCGAGGGTAAAGTGGATATTGTCCTTGGCCGCATGGGGGAACCAACAGAAATGATGGGGTTACACTTCGAGCATCTTTATTCAGAAAAAATATGCTTTGCGGTGCGCCCCGATCACCCACTTTTAGCCCTTAAAACTTTCGATATAGCTAAAATTGCCCAATATGATTTCATCATGCCATCCGAGCAATCAATTATTCGCCCTGCCGTCGATAAATTGATTTTGATTGCCAATTTGCCGCGCCTTAACATTATTACTGAAACAGTTTCAACCTCATTTAGCCGTTCTTATGTGCGGGCAAGTGATACAGTTTGGGTGATATCGGAAGGCGTTGTTTTAGAAGATATTGCCAGCGGTGCATTAGCCGCATTGCCAATTGATACTTCATCAACCCTTGGGCCAGTTGGCATGACCTTGCGAGCGGAAGGAACGATATCCCCTGCCGTTGAATTTTTTATGAATGAAGTGAGGCGCGTTGCATTAAGTTTTGGCAAATAAAATTTAAGCCTATATTTTATGCGTTGTTCATAACAAATATGGCAATGACATTGGCATTTTGTGGCAAATTATCAAGCACATCGCCACCATCAAAAATAAGCGTATCCAACTCGCCTAAAGCTACCAGTTTTTCACCAATGGTTAAGTCTGTGCCTGCGGTTGCAACCAAAAATATCTTAATAATTTGAGCCGCATTAAGTGGCGGTAAAGGCTGGTTTAAACGCTGCATATGATGCTGGAAATAATGACGATTGGTCATGATATTAAGATCAGTCGATGCGCCGCCGCTCACCTCTGCATAAACCTTGGCTTCACCTATAAATGAATAACAATCGCCATTTTGATTAAGGACGATTTTACCCGTGTTATTATCCATGTCATTAATGGTTAAAACAACATCATCGCCTTTTATTAAAGCAATTGTACGGTCAATATCTGGAAAGGTGGAAAATGGACCAGACTTTGAAATGGTAGCAATGCTCACCCGCCAATCTGGAGCTTGTTGGGTACTTTTTTCACTATTGCCGAATGCCACTTCACGGGTTTCACCTCCGCCATTTTTCCATGGCATTACTTTATAGTCACTTGCTTTAATGTGCTTCATTTGACACCCAATAATAAGATTTTTAACAAGCATATAATATTTGCTGCAAAACTCAATTAAATAGCCGAGCATTTGTTCAAAAACACTCGGCTATTCTGGTCAATCAGGTAATGATCCAATGGACATGATGCGCCTCAAGCAATGTTGCCGGCTCCCATTTGGCAGCAAGACCAGCAATGATGTTTTCTGGCACCCTAGCTTCACGCTTTTTGTTTTGGCTATAAAGCTGAACACTATTGGTCACAAGCCCATGAATTTCAACACGGAAACCATAGTCGCGGCAAAGCTTGATGGCGCGGCCGCGATTAAGCTCGCTAATATGAACAGCATTCCAAACAAAGCTTTGTTCACTCCGCAAATATTCCCTTGCTTGCTCGAGCGCTGCTTGCACCACTCTCCCTTGATTTTTCGTTGAAAGAATTCCCATTTCCTCCCTGATCGCATCAAGCGATAGCACCGGTAATTCTTGCAAATGCTTGCCAATATAGGTGTCTTTGCCTGCCCCCGGCAAACCACTTAATATATGGGCTGTTGCCGTTGGCTTTTCATATTCCTGATAGTCCTCATAGCGGTCAGGCTTTTCAAAATATGAAATCCGACTTTCATCATTGGCAAAAGAATATGGCGCATTAAGCATGGATTCTTCGTTCAAAAATTGCCGCAAAAGTTCAAGCTTAAATGCGGTTTGTTGGACCTGCGGTGAAATGCGACCAAGATTATCAGCCTCTGCCAAAATAAGCAGCGGCCGCCAATCATAAATCCATGAAAACTCAATAGCTTGACGCTTCATCCTATCACTTTTCCAAATATGGAAAGGCTTTTGATGCCAAGCAATCAACCAATAGACCTTTTCAATAATTGGCCAAGCAACACCATTATGCCATAAAAGATCAAGCACCCGATGCGCGCCTTTAAGAGCATGCCCCGGCTGACTAATGCGGATACGTTTTTCAATCGGATCCCACAATTCAACCGTTGTGCGCGGTTTAGCAAGGTCATGCAAAAAAGCAGCAAGCAGCAAAATAATTTGTTGCTCTTTATCGCTACTTTGAAAACCGTGATGATTAATCATACAATCAACCACCATTTGCGTATGAATCCAAACATCGCCTTCACCATGATAGACTGGATCATGAGGGCAATTGGCAAGAAGATCAGCAAAAGGAAATATGGCTTTTGCTAATTGGATATCGCCATCGAAAATGCTTTTAAGCCAAGATTTCATCACTCATCTCCTTTCATTTGATAAAGTGCATCATTCTTAATGAGGCCGTTTGGTACAATCGGACGCGAATGCCAATGGCTATTATTGTCAATGATCGTTTGCACAAAATTTGGCCGCACAAACTTAAAGCGCATGGTGACAATGCCATTTTCTTCCACCTTGCCGTAAATACCTTCTGACAATTCACTGGCTTCAAAACGCGACATATTGCGTGCCTCATCGAGCCCCTCGCGTTTTAGGGTTGCAGCCAAATGGTCTCGCCAATTTAAACTGCGATAAAGCGATGGCTGGATAAAGCTTTTAAGATGATCAAGACTTAGAGCTGGCCCTTGATATAAAACCGGCACATGGCAAAATGGCAAATCCAGTAATAATTGATGGCGCGAGGGCGTATCAAGAAAGACTTGGTTTTGCGTATCAAACACATCAAATTCATGAAAATAATGCGGCAAACAGTCATAATACAAAGTATGACCTGCAAAAAGCCATTCACCATAGACAATATAACGGTTAGCCAAACGATCAAAAAGCGCGTCTTCTAGTGCAAGCAATAAATCCTTGAAGCGGTTGAAATGCCGTTCACGACCAGCGCGCCGTGCTAAATCTAGATAATGCCCACGGCTTTGACCAAAAAGCGTTGCATCATCATGAAAACCAAAGCCCGTATTAGCACCATCCAGTTTTTCTTCATAAACCACATTGCGCCCCAAAAGCGCTGAAAATGGTATAATATCCGCTTGTTTATCACCTTTTTGCAAGCCTGATCCATCAAGATGCGGTGTCGAGGGATATTTGCGGATAGAATTGAATAAATGAGACATAATAGATAACTCTTTTAAACACAGAATATTTCCAACCAAAAGCGTGAAAACGGCCTTAGTTAAAAATGCTCTAAGAGTTGCCCAAAGAAAACTATTGTAAAGACAAGCAAAAGCATCATTAGTTCTGCGCATAAAGACGCAATAAACCAATCCTTGCCAAGCATTATGACAAGAGCTTAATCGCCCTAATATTTGGCGGAGCCAATCTGTCTTCAATAAAGTGACTTTTACCAAAGACATGATTTACCATTGCCTCATGCATAATTGCATAAAACCCAAGCAAATCGGCTCCTGACAAAGATCACATTCTTTGACAACCAATATTCATATTTTGTGAGAAATGTGCCAACAATAATTGATTGAGAAATCAAAGGTGATTTCTTTTCTTTATTATTAATTATGCGGCAAAAAACTATCTATTACATTATTCCGTTCCTTTGATACGAAACGGTTACCATAGCTTTCATATAATTACAATTATGATAAACAAATGTATTTTAATATACCTTAAGATAAATCGAGTAAGTGATAATTATACATCAATACAATAAAGCGGTTTTCCGACAAAAAACGCGGTGTAAACAATGGATTAGAGCGCATATCTGATCCAATCAGATCGAAATGCGCTCTAATATCGGAATAGTTGCAAGATAAGCACTTATTAAGTGCAGAAAATACAAAAAGGGGAAGCAAGTAAAACCATGCATCCCCTTTAAAATCAACCCAATATCTAATGAAATTTTAAAATTTTATTTTGTTATTTTAAAAACTCAAGCTTCTGTTTGTTCAACTTCAGCTTTGGTCGTGCGGCGCTTACGGCGCGGCTTTTCTACCACGACTTCATCAGCATTAGCGCTATCGGTGTCAATCACTTTAGCTGCGCGAGTGCGAGTTGCCCGTGGCTTACTAGCTGGCTTTTCTTTTGCGTCAACACTAGGTGCTGCAGTTTCAACAGCAACAACTTTCGGCTCCGCTGCCTTAACCTCGATTTCATTCTTTTGATCATTACGCGATGCTGGAACAACAGATGCTGAAGCAATTGAGGCAACTTCTTCTTGTGCATTATTGTTTACATCAGCCGCTATTGATCTATTTTGGTTTGAGCTATCGCGCTCATAATTACGTTCACTATTGCGGGGATTACGAGGTTGCCGTGGATTACGGCGCAAACCATTGCTGTTGCGGCCATTATAAGAGCGATCGCGCGCTTTGCCATTATGTTCCGCAGTTCCTGTATCAAATGAAGCCACTTCAGGATCATGATCAACAATAGGTTGTGGACCTGTTCCAGCTGGCTCGTTTTCGACAACTTCATTTGTATCAGCGCTCACCAATTCAAAATTGTCATCATTATGCTCTTCACGATTAGAACTTTGCTGGATATGCCCTTGGGCAGACAAAATAATGCGCATATAATGTTCAGCATGCTGCAAATAGTTTTCAGCCATAACCCTATCGCCCGATGATTGCGCATCCCGTGACAATGTCAAATATTTATCAGCAATATGCTGGGCATTTCCACGAATTTTGACATCTGGCCCACTACTTTCGTAGTTTCTTGTTAATGGATTTGGGCCTCTGCGATTATTGTTATTATTATTGTTGTTATTATTGCTACGTCCGCGCATACGCCTATTTTGTTGTGGCCTCATAATCTACTCTTTTTTGGTTATAGCGATCTTGTCTTGTATAGAGATCTTGTGCCAGTGTTGTAATTCACTGAAAAAACCACTTTAATATTGACATTTATAACGTCAATAATAGCGGTGAAATTTGCCTCTTAAGCGAATATTATGCTGAAGAACCAAACCACGATAGCGGATATTGTGTTTAAAACACAAATCACTTCACTTTTCTATCATGTTGTTTTGGATAGTTAACCATCATTGGCGCAATTGCCAAGCTTTTTTCAAAGTTAAAAACCATTTAGTTTTTAATATCCGATATTCTCCACAAAATTTTCAATAAATCAAGCTATTTTTTAAAATTAATCTAAAAAGTCTCTAATTAGGTGAAATATAGAAAATAAAACATTTCTATTTTTCTTATAAAGAATATTTCTCAAAGGTAAACGCAAAATCTTTATTTTTTTATTGAAGTTGCAAAAATACAACAAATGATTCTACTACTTTTTTCCATTTAACCAATTGAGACACCAATCTTATGCGCCTCAATAAGACCAATTGCGCGCTTTGGAAAAAATAAAATCCCTAAATGCATTTAGCTTAGCGGAACTACGTAATGCTTCAGGATAACAGAAAAATGTATCAAATGATGGAATATCAGTTAAATCGGGAAAAAGCCTTACCAATTGATCGTCACTGGTGACAATGTAATCAGGCAAAACTGCAATACCAATGTGGCGCATAACTGCCCGTTTAACAGAGATAATATTATTGATTTGCAAAGTAGGCGTGCGCGGCGATTCGCCATTGCGTCCTGCAATTTCTAGCCAGTTTAAACCCGCCAAATATGATGGAATGGGTTCACCAAAAGAAATTATCCGATGATTATCAAGATCTTCAAGTGCCGTTGGCCGACCATGTTCTGCAATATAGGCGGCAGATGCATAGACATGCATATGCACGGTAAACAAACGCTTTTGGATCAAATCAGGCTGTTGCGGTTGGCGTAAACGTACCGCACAATCGGCATGCCGCATGGTGAGATCCAATTCCTCGTCGTCAAGCAGCAATTGCAACTGAATATCGGGATAAAGACTTAAAAATTCTGGCATGCGTTCAACTAACCAACCAGACCCCATACCAAATGTGGTGGTTACACGTAGGTGTCCGCTGGGACGCTCTTTACTCTCTATCAGTTTTGAACGCACATTTTCAAGCTTCATCAAAACGTCATGGGCGGTTCTATAAAGCGTTTCACCTTGCTCGGTGAGGATAAGTCCTCTGGCGTGGCGCTGAAAAAGAGGCACACCAACATCCTGCTCCAACGAGCCAACCTGGCGTGAAATCGCCGATTGGGAAAGATGCAAGGTTTGCGCCGCATGCGTAAAAGAACCCGCCTCTGCTGCGGCATGAAAAATACGTAATTTATCCCAATCAAGTGGTGCCGCCACAACTGCTTCCTCTTCCCAATGCATAGATTTTTATCAATAATGAAATTGATAAAAATCTAACTTATAATGTGCCACATTTATACTTACTGTATTCATTGTCCTTAATATGGCAAGGTAATAAGGCGTGTTTATGATGCACAAATATTAACTTGAAATTAAAGCAATTAACTCAATGGGCAGCAAACCAAATCTACTCTAACTATCTTGGTTATGTTTTTTTAAATTTAAGTATTTTGGTCAAGGAAACGCTCTGCCTCAAGTGCCGCCATGCAACCGCGTCCTGCCGCAGTTACCGCTTGACGATAGACATCATCAGCCACATCACCAGCCGCAAAAACGCCGGCAATATTAGTCGCGGTAGAATCTGGCTGCGTCCATAAATAACCGCCTTCTTTTTGTTGTAACTGCCCTTCAAACAATGCCACCGCAGGTGCATGACCAATAGCAATAAATACGCCATCTGTACCAAGCTGTTGCTCAATCCCCGTTGTAACATCGCGTAAGCGAACACCATTCACGGTCGCACCAATCGGCCCCTTTGGTTCAGTTCCGACAATTTCCTCTACTGTATGATTCCAGATAATCTCTACATTTTCACGAGCAATAAGACGGTCTTGCATGATTTTTTCAGCACGGAAGCTATCACGGCGATGAATAACAGTTACCTTTTTAGCAATATGAGAAAGATAAAGTGCTTCTTCAACCGCCGTATTACCACCACCAACGACAACAACATCCTTGCCACGATAAAAGAAACCATCACATGTGGCGCAAGCTGATACCCCGCCACCCATAAAGGTTTGTTCGCTGGCAAGGCCTAACCAGCGCGCTTGTGCACCTGTTGCAATGATAACAGTATCAGCAAAAAAAACTTTACCGGAATCGGTCGTTGCTTTGAAAGGACGCTTCGAAAGATCAATATGGCTGACAAGGTCAAATATTATTTCTGCCCCAACATGCTCGGCCTGTTTTGCCATTTGCTCCATTAACCACGGCCCTTGTATTGGATCGGCAAAGCCTGGATAATTTTCCACATCGCTGGTAATGGTAAGCTGTCCACCCTGTTGCAGACCAGTAATCATAATTGGCTTTAGCATTGCACGTGCCGCATAGATGGCTGCAGTATAACCGGCAGGGCCTGATCCAATAATTAAAACAGGTGTATGACGCTCTGACATAGCTTTTCTTTCTTGGCATTAGGATAAAAGTTTTTTACAAAAACCAGATGTAACATATAATAAGATTAGGTAAATATAGACTAATTTGCAAGCCGCCACCCTATTTTGATATAGCTTAAACACAGTTCAATTGATTGACATTGCTGATATCAAAAGCCAGTAGAAACATTGATCCTATTTTGCTAGCCAAAAATAATCGAAAAATAAAAAAACCTTAAATTCGTATTTATGCATTTTCATATATTGATGAGCGCGACTTCCACCCTAGATAAATCAAGCTGTATTGGCAAAAGAGTAAAGTCTTACATCCAAGACACATATGATTGTAATGAAATTGTTTGATTGTAATAAAATTGTTATAATTTTTTTTTAAAATAATGTTGTAACTGACAATTTCTATTTGAAAAACTTTGTGATTAATGTAGTCTGGTTTTATACAATTTATCGAAGACACATATTTGCTTTAGTAAATTAAAAAAAACCAAATTTTTTGAAAACCAATTATTGGCATTCAAAAACAGATGCAACAATCTTTGATAAAGGCGAGTTTATTGTAGAATTAATTTTGACAGAAAGTGCAACATACCAAGTTTTAATAGCATTTTATGCCCATAAACTAATTTTGCCAATAAACTAAAATTCGCTGCTATCAGTTAATTAGGATTATATATGCAAGCTTTTGATGTTATCATTTATCATAATCCGCGCTGCAGCACTTCGCGTGATGTACTTGATATGATCAGAGCAAACGGCATTGAGCCTCACATCATTGAATATCTTAAAACACCGCCAACAGCATTAATGCTTAATTTATTGGCTAAACGCTCCGATATAGAGTTGCGTGATTTTATCCGCACAAAGGAAGAAGCCTATAATAAATTTGGTCTTGATGACCTCACCCTTAATGACGAGCAGATCTCTGCGCTCATGCATCAGCATCCAGAGCTTATCAATCGACCTATTGTCGTATCGCCAAACGGTGTTAAATTATGCCGGCCGGCAACAAGTGTTAATGAATTATTGGTTCAAGATTGAAAGATCTAGTGCAAAGTTAAATGATTGCACGAGATTTATATGACTGCAAATATAGACTGAAGGAAATGAGAAGCATTGAAAATAGCCTATTTGAATGAAACAAAAAGAATTGGACTTCGTTATAATCAACATTGTTGGTTAGGGCTTTTAAAATTGGTTTAACATAAGTTTTATTGCAAGCCGCTTCCTTTTTTGAGAAGTGTAAAAGGACTGGACGTATTGAAAATATGACAGATCTCGGTATTCAACAAAAAAGACGTATGAGGGGGGTTGATTCCCCTGCCTTTCGCAAGCTAATCTTAACTGTTGGTTTTATCGTGCCAATGATAGGAGCTGCGACCGCGAACCCTTTATTAAAAAGTGACGAATATGTAATGTTTTTGCCCGATATTGCTTATGAGCAAAGCGATGGCAAATATGTTGCAGGTGTACAAGCCTGGGTCTATGAAAAACAAAGACGACCCGGCTTGAGCCAAATGCTTGCGCTTTTTTTAGGGATTGACCTGTCAAGCCTTACCCCTGCAGAACGCCAACGTTTTTATGAGCGCACGCAATTATTCCGTGTTGATTCAGAACGTGGAAAGCAAATCCTGATCACCGACATTGCTGGCAATCGCCACAGCCTACCAATGACTAAGCGTAGCGGTAGAACAGGTGATGTTGTGGCCATTGAGCCGCCACAGCCCTTTGGTAATCAAAACCAAAAAATATTTTTTGAATTGAACGGGCGTGGCAAGCCAGCCAATCATAATCAAGCTACCGCTTATTTCGCACCCAAAAGCGGTTTATCAATCATTTCAGATATTGATGATACGATTAAGGAAACCAAGGTTGGCAAAACCCGGCAGGTATTAATCAAGACATTTTTGGAAGAATTTGTAGCTGTTGATGGCATGAGTGATTGGTATAGCGATCTTGCCAGTGATAGAAATGTTGCTTTCCATTATGTTTCATCATCACCTATTCAGCTTTATCCGCTTTTATCGGAGTTTATGAATAAGGCAGGCTATCCCGAAGGTAGCATGCATTTGCGCGAAACAACACGCTGGACCGAAATTGTACCACGCGGTGCAGCACGCTTGCACAAACCATCATCGATAGACCGCTTGGTGAAGGCCTATCCAAACCGCCATTTTATTCTAATTGGCGATTCCGGCGAACATGACCCAACCATCTATGCGGATTTCATGCGTAAATATCCTAGTCAAATTATTGGTATTTGTATCAGAGATGTTTCCGCTGAGAGAGCAGGCAAAAATTATGCAGAAATTTTTGCCGGTTTACCAGCAGAGCAATGGCTTGTTACAAATTCAGTTGAAAAGATGCGCTCAGCCGTCAATCAATGGCGCAAAACTAACGGCTATTGATCAAATAAAAGCCAAAGTAGGTGAGTACCTTTAAATTTTAAATAAAGGTGCTTTGCGTCTAATTGCGATATTATTGTGAACTGGTGTTTTGGGATATGATCTTACTCACATAATCGAGCATATTAAATAGAACACCAACAATCTTTTCTTATTCTCAGTTTTTGAAACATCGGCTTAAAACACAAAAGTGAAAGATCAGCTGACAAAGCCATCATCGCTATTTGACTGTATTTCGTAACTTTCTTCCGCTAAATTCGAGTACGTGTTAAACTTGCACGTGCCTTAATTATTTTTTTTGCTTTTAAACATACTAAAAATCGCTCAATTATGGCAAAACTTCCCAATTTGCGCCAAATTTCCTAAAAATAAAGTGGAAATATTTCTTAGAAATCTTTTAAATTTACGCGAAGGCTGTGAATAACTTAGCTGAATTATGACCATAATAAGGAAATCTCCCCAATTCGGGCGCACTCAAGCAGAAATTAGGCAATTGAGTTCCCTTTCCTTTTACTGATAGAATTTAACGAATAACTACTCTAAAAAGATTTGATCATCGTTCAAATTTTGTATGATATTTTTTAAAATATTGAATACATAATTTTCAATATTATTTATTTACAATTGAATTACATCAATTGACTTATACGAAGATAAAAATAAAAAAAATGAAAACTTAATATATTTTGGAAAAAATTTAATATAAATACAAATAAAACATTAAATTTATCATTATGATACAATTTTTTTAAAAATTTATTGGTTTGATATTATCAAATTTTCAACACAGCATCGCCATATATTACCCTTAGGTCAACAGACATTAACCAATATTATCAATAACAATTGGAAATGATATGTCTTCTGCCCTTAGCCGAGCTGTGTGTTTGCTTGGCGCAATTGCAATGCCGCTTTTTACTCTTATACCTCAAACTGCATCTGCTACCAGCCAATGTGGACGCGCTTCATGGTATGCGCTGTATTCCAAAACGGCTTCTGGCGAACGCATGAACCCATCCGCGATGACAGCCGCGCATCGTTCCTTGCCATTGGGCAGCAAAATTCGCGTTGTTAATAAAGCCAATGGTAAATCAGTTGTTGTGCGCATTAATGATCGCGGACCTTTCATTCGTGGCCGTGTACTTGATCTATCTAAAGGTGCAGCGCGTGAACTTGGCTATATAAGTGCTGGTCATACTGCTGTTTGCTATGAGCGCATTAGCTAGGCTCTTGCCCTTACCGAGCACCGCCATTATTAAGCACCATAAAACTATTGTTTCGAGTGCTTCTAATCTGCTGCTTTATACCCACAAAATTTGATATATTTGCCAAACTGTTAGCTTGCGAAATTGCTGTTTTTTCTATAAGGAAAAAATAGTGGTAAAGCGTAGTGATCATATTAATAGCAAAATGATCATTATTCATGGCCGCAATGCTTGCAATTGAAAACCCCTTAAGGTTTTATATGCGAATATATCAAGATATTAGAAACGCCAAATTGCTTTCGCATTATCTTGGAATTTTTAGCATAAATTGTACTGCTATTTGTCTAAAAATAGTTGTCAATCAATGGTAAGTGGGCTGGGATATCGCATGATCGTGATGTTCTTCTTAGTAAACATAAGGGTAGCTATTGCTTTTTAAGCATAGGCCCCAATTTGAAGTGGCAAGTGACGCAAAATGGCGCGTATTGTGATGAAATTCGGAGGAACCTCCGTTGCAGATATCGACCGCATCCGTAATGTAGCACGTCACGTTAAACGTGAAGTTGACGCAGGCAATGAAGTTGCTGTTGTTGTTTCAGCAATGGCAGGAAAAACCAATGAATTGGTAGCATGGACAAAGCAGGCCTCTGCCATGCATGATGCACGCGAATATGATACGGTTGTGGCATCGGGTGAACAGGTAACAGCAGGTCTTTTAGCTATCGCCTTACAAGATATGGGTATTGATGCGCGCTCATGGATGGGGTGGCAAATTCCAATCCGTACGGATGGCACCCATAGTTCAGCTCGTATTCTTGACATTGACCCTACCGTTTTGCTGGAGCGTTTTGCGCTGGGACAAGTTGCAGTTATTGCAGGTTTTCAGGGTATTGCACCTGATAATCGTATTGCAACGCTTGGGCGCGGCGGTTCTGATACCAGTGCTGTGGCTATTGCTGCGGCCGTCAAAGCTGATCGCTGCGATATTTATACCGACGTTGACGGCGTCTACACCACAGATCCAAGAATTGAGCCAAAGGCCCGCCGCTTACATAAGGTTGCCTTTGAAGAAATGCTTGAAATGGCATCATTGGGTGCTAAGGTTTTACAAGTGCGCTCGGTTGAGCTTGCTATGGTTCATAAAGTGCGTACCTTTGTGCGCTCTAGTTTTGAAGACCCCGATGCTCCGGGAATGGGCGATTTAATCAATCCACCAGGAACACTTATTTGCGATGAGGATGAAATCGTGGAACAACAGGTTGTAACAGGCATTGCCTTTGCTAAAGACGAAGCACAAATTTCTTTGCGCCGTATTGATGATCGCCCCGGCATTTCTGCCGCTATTTTTGGCCCCTTGGCTGAAGAGCATGTCAATGTTGACATGATCGTGCAGAATATTTCTGAAGATGGCTCAAAAACCGATATGACCTTTACCGTTCCATCAAGCGATGTGGAAAAGGCAGTTAAAATTCTTGAATCCGATATAAATGATATTGAATTTGATGCTATCCAGTCAGAAACTGGCCTTGCTAAGGTTTCCGTGATCGGCATTGGCATGAGAAGCCATGCTGGTGTTGCTGCAACCGCCTTTAAAGCTATGGCTGAAAAAGGTATTAATATCCGCGCAATCACCACATCAGAAATCAAAATTTCAATTTTGATCGATAGCGCTTATACCGAACTTGCTGTACGTACATTGCATGCAATTTATGGTCTTGATAAGGACTAGGAATTTAAGGCGAGATTGATTTTGCCAATTTGATAACTGGTTGGATAAAAGTCTAATCTTATGTAATGAAAAAAGACAAGCCCTCACCATTAAGTTGAGGGCTTGTTAAATACAGATTGATAAATCGATTATTTTCTAACAAAGCCCATTTACAATAAAATGTGTTTGGCTTTTAATGATATGATAACGATTACATGTGACATGTCATCTTTTTTGTTCTAATGGAATATGCTCTATTCGACGAATATTTTTAAATAATCAATAGCCGCATCAAGCATCAGAAGAATGCAATTTATGGCTTATTTAAAAAAGCGTCGAAATGAAATATTATTATGTGGTTAGGTAAAATCATTTAAGAAGTGATCTTGCCGATGAGTGGGAGCCCGTCAAGCCAATGCCAAAGGTCGAAACCGGTCCAAGACTACTCTTGAGAAGAATGCGTGAACTCATGGCAGATGCCATGGAGCCACAGGCACGCCTTGACCTTATTGCGCGTGAAATTGCTCATAATATGGTGACGGATGTCTGCTCTTTTTATGTGTTACGCTCCGATGCATTTTTGGAACTTTATGCAACCCAAGGGCTTAACCCTGAAGCGGTTCACCTTGTGCAATTACGCCTTGGCCAAGGTCTTGTTGGCACTATTGCCGCTAATGCAACACCGCTAAACCTTTCCAATGCACAAGTCCACCCAGCCTTTGCCTATCTGCCAGAAACGGGAGAAGAAATATATTCTTCATTTCTTGGTGTGCCGATATTGCGTGCTGGCCGCACTTTGGGTGTCTTGGTGGTGCAAAACCGCGAACAGCGCATTTATAATGATGACGAGGTTGAAGCTTTAGAAACGGTTGCCATGGTGCTTGCCGAAATGATTGCCGCTGGTGATTTACCGCGTGTATCCCTTAACAGTGTTGATATTGATTTGCGCCGCCCCTATACGCTTAACGGACGCGCGTTAAATGAGGGCATTGGCCTTGGTACAGTGGTTTTGCATGAGCCACGCATCGTTGTTACCAATCTTTTCAATGAAGATATTGATTTTGAGCTGCAAAAGCTTACCACTGCGATGGATTCGCTAAGATTGTCAATTGATGATCTATTAGCGCGCGGTGATGTAGCGCGTGAAGGAGAGCATCGCGATGTGCTCGAAGCTTACCGCATGTTTGCCAATGATAATGGTTGGATGCGCCGCCTTGAAGAAGCTATTCGCAATGGTTTGAGTGCTGAGGGCGCAGTTGAAAAAGTGCAAAGCGATACCCGCGCCCGTATGCTTAATTTAACCGATCCATATTTGCGCGAGCGCCTTTCAGATTTTGATGACCTTGCCAATCGTCTGCTTTATCAGCTGATGGGAAGTAGCCGCGAAGATATAGCTGCAAGTGTTGGCAAAGATGCCATTATTGTCGCGCGCACCATGGGCGCAGCAGAACTGCTTGATTACCCACGCGGCTCCGTGCGTGGACTTGTTTTAGAAGATGGTGCACCAACCAGTCACGTAACGATTGTTGCTCGCGCCATGGGTATTCCAGTTGTAGGGCAAGCAAAAGGTGCTGTGTCATTATCTGAAAATGGTGATCCGGTCATTATTGATGGTGAGGAAGGGCGCTTGCATTTGCGCCCCGCCATTGATGTTGAAAAAGCCTATGCAGAAAAAGCGCGTTTTCGCGCGCGTCGTCAGCAAGCCTATCGTGATTTGCGTGATGTACCAGCATTAACCCGCGATGGGCAAAAAATCATCATGTTGATTAATGCTGGGCTTTTAGTGGACCTGCCGCAGCTTTTTGAGTCTGGCGCTGAAGGCGTGGGGCTTTTTCGCACCGAATTGCAATTTATGATCGCATCAACCTTTCCGCGCTCTAACGAGCAAGAGCAGCTTTATCGCTCGGTCTATAAGGAAATCGGTGATAAGCCAGTAACATTCCGAACATTAGATATTGGCGGCGATAAGGTTTTGCCCTATTTCCGCTTTAAAGAGCAGGAAGAAAATCCCGCTCTTGGTTGGCGCGCAATTCGCTTAACGCTGGATCGGCCTGCTTTAATGCGCACCCAATTACGCGCCTTGTTAAAAGCATCTATCGGCCGTGAATTGCGGGTGATGCTACCCATGGTAAGCGATGTAAGCGAAATTCACCGTACCAGAGAACTTATTGACCGCGAGATTAATTATCTTAATCGCTTTGGTTATGACCAGCCAACACGGATCAAGCTTGGTGCCATGGTAGAAGTTCCAGGACTTTTATTCCAACTCGATGAATTGATGGAAGTGGTGGATTTTGTTTCCGTTGGTTCCAATGATTTATTTCAATTCCTCATGGCGGTTGATCGCGGTAATTCGCAAGTTGCTAACCGCTTTGACCAGCTTTCGGTGCCAATGTTACGGGTTTTACGCAATATTATCCGCGCTGGTGAAAGAGCAGAAAAGCCCGTTACGCTTTGCGGCGAAATGGCAGGAAAACCGATAACCGCTATGGCTCTAATCGGACTTGGCTATCACCGAATTTCCATGACGCCATCATCGATTGGGCCGGTAAAAGCAATGTTATTATCGCTTGATGCACAAGATTTGCGTAAAAACCTCGATGATATTTTAGATAGCCGTGATACGGGTATTAATATGCGCGAATTTTTGTTAAAATATGCCGAGGATAATAATATTAGCCTTTAAGGACTTAAAAACGAGCAATATGATCTTTAGTATAATTAATTAGAATACGTCACTGTAAATGTGACGTTTTCTAACCTTTTAACAGTTAAAATTACCAAAGCTTTTTTGCTAAAATTAATGCATGAACAAGGCTCACCATTTCAATTTTTCTGGTCGCCCATTGCATGAGCAAATTTCCATATCATCATTATTAATTTCTTTTTTTAATGATGAGCAAATAAAAATACCTTCATCTGGCTTAAATATATAGTTTAATATCATATGATTGCTTTATAAACTAAATCTATGCTCACCGCCATATTTATAGCAAACAAGAATATCTCCTGCATTTTTCATTTTGTACCGCCAATAACTTAGAATTTCTGTGGGCAAACCCAAATTAGCTTATTGCAATTTTAAATTGCTAAGTTAGTCTTCATTTACTTAAAAATCTAAGCGGGGGTTTATGGTTTCTATTGAAAAAATCGAACAAATAGCACCAGATCAAGCCTCGCTTGCGGCGGCCTCAAAGCTTCGTAAAGCCTCCAAATGGCCAACTCTTGCCTGTGATGATGGCGGATTGGTATGGGGAGAGTGTCAAGGCTCTGGTTCTACGCCTTATCGCACCGTATTTTGCGAAAGCGATATGGGGTATAAATGTACTTGTCCAAGCCGTAAATTTCCGTGTAAACACAGTCTGGCAATCATGTGGATGCGGGCGGAAACCCCAACGCAATTTGTAGAAGCTGAACGCCCCGACTGGGTAAGCGATTGGTTATCGCGCCGGCGCGGTCCATCAACTGCAGCAAAAGCTGGTAGTGACAAAGCCGATGGTAAGCCTAAACTTTCTGCCGACCTTGCCAGTTTGGAGGTGGAAAAGCCATTAGACGCCGAAGATGCTGCAAAGGCTGCCAAACGCTCGGCTGATGCGCGCGAGCGTAGCCGCAAACAGCGTGAAAAATTGGTAGGCGATGGTTTAGATGCGCTTGATATTTGGCTGAGTGACCAAATATCACGAGGGCTTAATGGTTTTGATGTGCGCGCAATTAGTGATTGCCGTATATTGGCAGCGCGCCTTGTCGATGCCAAAGCTGGCGGTCTTGCAAGCCGCGTTGAGCAATTGTCCAGCGCAATTTTTGGCCTAAATGAAGCATTGCGCGCTGATTTTACTTTAAAGCAATTGGGCGTGCTGCATATTATTGCCATGGCCTATCGCAATCGTGAAGCATTACCACCACTACTCCATAGTGATCTTTTGGAAACGATAGGTTGGAATGTTGAAAAAGAAGCTTTATGCCAAGACGCGCAAGCTTTGTGCATTAAAGCCGATTGGCAGGTGGTTGGCGCCAGCAGTGTTGTGCAGCCCGATAAATTGCGCCGCAATGAAATATGGTTGATTGGCAAAGATAGCAATGATCAATGGCAAAAGGCAGTCTTATTAGACTTTTTTCCGTTAAGCGTTGGCTCAGTCGGTTTAGCTTTTGCGGTTGGTGATTATTTTTCAGCCGAGCTCGTATTTTATCCTTCGCCCGTGCCAAGACGCGCACTAATTGCAGAACAAACCAGCGCAACTGAAACAGGTGCAAGTTTAACCGCCAGTGGGCAAGATTTACAACAAAGCTTTAACGATTACCAACAGGCGCTAACTTTGAAGCCATGGCTCACCCAAGATTTGCTGATGGCTGATAATGTGCATCTTTACCAAAAAAATGATGGGCTTTATGTGGTGGGTAATAAAATTTGTTTACCAGTGCATAAAGATAGTATCGATGAAATGCGCTTGCTTGGCGGTGTTGGTGCTTTCACGCTATTTGCGCTTTGGGATGGCACATGGCTGCGCGCACTATCAGCGCAAACGACTATCGGGCTTTGGAGGGCATAATTAAATGACGGATTTTTCGCCCCATCTTTTAGCACAATCCTTTATGCTGGGGACAACAAGGCGGCCGGTAAAAGACAATGATCTGCCGCTATTGGTTGACAAAACGGCAAATATGGACACACGCCAATTGGCAGCTTTTGCCCTTGCTGCACAGGCTTTGCGCTTTCAGGCGCCAAGCTTGATTGATGACTTACAAGGCTTTGAACCATTAGCGCAATCATGGCCTTTTATGTCGCCGCAAAGCCGCCGCGCATTAATATCGCTGATGGATAAAAGTGGTGCGGCTGGCGCCCTTAGCGAACCCATCGCTTTTTTGATTAACCATTATCGGATAAGCCCACATCCCTTTGATTTTTTGCGCTTATCAAGTTTTGCCAAAAATTATACCCAACTTTTAGGACCAACCTATCAATCCTTATGCGGTAGCGAAATAGAAGCCGAGGGTATTTTCCAAATTAATGCGGATGAGGATTGGCCCAATGCTCCTCGCCTAATGAAGCTTGAGTATTTTTATGATTTAAGGCAGCGAGATCCTGAGGCAGGGCTAGCATTTTTGCAAAAATATTTTGCAACCCAACCTGCGGCATTACGTAGTGATCTCTTAACGTATATGCGTATGCATATTGATAAAAGGGATCAGGAATTTTTAGAATCCCTTGCAAAGGATCGCTCTGCCAGTGTGAAAGACCACGCCAAACGACTCTTAAAAGAGATACCGAGCGTTGACAAACAACTTGAACAACAAAACCGTCTTATCAATGCTATTACATTAAAAAAGAAGGGGTTCATTAAGCGCCACGCCGTTTTATCGCTGGATTTTGATATAGCGCAAGGAAAATATAATAAATCGAAAGGTTGGCAATTTAATATTATTCAATCTTTTCGTGATGTGCCGCTAGAATTGCTTTGCAATGCCTTAAACTTTAACGATGCAGAAAGCCTCTTTGAGGCCGCCGCCGATGATGAAGATTTAATTGCTGGTTTGGCAGTGAGTGCTTTTAGTCATGGCCAATATGATGTGTTGCAGCGTTTTGCCCATTTATTTCCCGCTGATATTTGGTTCTTTTTTGTCTATTCGGCAGACAATCATGTTCATATAACAACAGAAAAAGAGCGTAATTTTTTTCTCAATTATTTTTTTCAGCCTGAAAAAATGGAAACAATGCCAGACGTCCGTTTACTTGAACAGCTTTATGACACAATCAAAAAGCCTTTACCAATTGATAAGTTTGAGGCATTTCAACAGGCTGATCTATTTCGTCGCTATATTAAAATGTATCTTTTCAAACGAAAAGATATGAAAGAAGACGATAATTATATTCCACTATCACGCATGGTGAATGCAATTGCGCGTATAACACCACCAGAAGCCATACCAATTTTACAAGACTATATTAATTTATGTCCAGCAGGAAGCGTGGACAATGTTCAATATTATATCAAATTTGCGACAGCCATAGCAAAGGATGCAGCCCAATGAGTGAGCAATTAAGAAAGAATGCCGAAAATCTTTATGCCCATGAGCTTGAAGCTTTACGCAAGGATGATGACCGTTCGCGTCCACCAGGTTGGCTTATGTCACCCAATGCTGTCGTTGATTATTTAATGGGCGGCACAACCAAGGACGGCACAGAAATTTCACCAAAATATATTGGTAATCGCCGTTTGATGGAAACCGCCGTTGCAACTCTTGCTACCGATCGCGCTTTACTGCTGCTTGGCATGCCCGGCACGGCAAAAAGCTGGGTGTCGGAGCATTTAGCGGCAGCAATTTCAGGTTCATCAGAGCGTTTGGTGCAATGCACTGCCGGAACCGATGAAAATCAGCTTCGTTATAGCTGGAATTATGCCATGCTTTTGGCCCATGGCCCATCGCAAGAAGCCTTGGTGCGCACGCCGGTTTTACGTGCGATGACGGAAGGAACCTTGGTACGCCTTGAAGAGCTAACCCGTATGGGATCAGATGTTCAAGATACACTTATCACTTTGCTTTCAGAAAAAACACTACCTGTTCCGGAACTTGATTTTGCTTTTTCAGCCAAGCAAGGTTTTAACGTTATCGCCACCGCCAATAATCGCGATAAAGGCGTTAATGAATTATCATCAGCATTAAAGCGCCGTTTCAATGTGGTGGTTTTACCCGCCCCTGCCACCATTGAGGAAGAAACCGCTATTGTAACCAAACGGGTTAGCGAAATTGGTGGTGGTTTAAAACTACCAGAAATTGAACCTGCAGCGGAAGAAATCAGCCGTATTGTTACAATTTTCCGCGAATTGCGTGAAGGCCAAACCCTTAATGGCAAGTTAAAACTTAAAACTGTTAGTGGATCACTTTCTACCGCTGAGGCTATTTCGGTTGGAATATCGGCTTGGGCACAAGCTGGACATTTTGGTTCTGGCCGTGTTGATGCGGTGAGCCTTGCTGGTAATCTTGTCGGCGCCATTGTTAAAGACCCCGGTGCCGATAGTGTAGCGCTTCAAGAATATATGGAAAATGTCGTGCGCACGCGGAAAAATTGGGATGATCTTTATACCGCTTTGCGTGATGTCGTATAATTTTGCGAGCCAATTGTTAAAAAACAGCTCACAAAACCAAATGATAAAAACATGTATGCTTTGTGAGTTTTGAAATCTTGAAATGAACCAAGTATAACTAGGTTGGATTATATGGATAAGCGCGTTCATCTTTATGGTATTAGACACCATGGGCCAGGGTCTGCGGCAAGCCTTTTGCATGCGCTTAATACCCTTGATCCGGCCGTGGTGTTGATTGAAGGGCCACCAGAGGCCAATAATCTTATCCATTTTGCCAATTATAAAGGCATGACACCGCCATTGGCATTGCTCATTTATGAAGCCGAAAACCCTGCGCAATCCGTATTTTACCCCTTCGCCGCTTATTCACCTGAATGGCAAGCCATGCGCTGGGCGCTTGACCACGGTAAAGAAGTTCGTTTCATTGATTTGCCGGTTGGCATGTCTTTTGCCCTTTATGAAAAATATAAGCAAGAAGCTACTGATAAAGCTGCAAAAGAAGATGAAAGCGACGATAAAAATAACTTAAATGATGATGAAGCTCAAAATGCAGAGCTTGTCGTCTCACCAACCATAAGCAATGACAAACAAGAGATTAATGATCCACTAGAATTGCTAGCCAAGCTTGCTGGTTATGATGATGGCGAAAGCTGGTGGAATGCTCTTATTGAAGAGCGCGGTGCTGCCAGCGATGTTTTTCCAGCCATTAACCAAGCGATGAGCGCTTTACGCAATGAAATCGGCTTTTCGTTAGAGCGTAGTCCAATGGCAGTTGAGCGCGAGCAGATGCGTGAAGCCCATATGCGCCTTGAAATTGCCAAAGCCATCAAAGAAAATAATGGCGAAATTGCTGTTATTTGCGGAGCATGGCACGTGCCGGCTTTGGCTGAAAAACATGCGCAATCTGCTGATAGAGATTGTTTAAAAGGTCTAAAGCCAATAAAAACTGCAGCAACATGGGCACCGTGGAGCGAAACACGATTAGCAACAGGGTCTGGCTATGGCGCAGGTGTTGCCGCACCCGGCTGGTATGGTCATTTATGGTCAAAATATGAGGGCGATCAAAATGTCGATGCGGCAGAGCTCGCCTCCCATTGGCAAGCACAAGTTGGCCGTTTATTGCGCGACCAAGGTTTTTCTGGTGCAACAGCATCGGTGATTGAAGCAGCAAGGCTTGCCCTAACCCTTGCCACGTTACATGGCCGCAGCATTCCTGATATTGATGATATGCGTGATGCTAGCCTTGCCGCTCTTTGCCAAGGCGAAGCTGCTGCATTCCACCTCATTGATAAAAAGCTATTTATTGGTGAAAAAATTGGTAGCCTTGATGACAGCGTGCCGCAATTACCATTGATGGAAGATTTGCAACGCTGGCAAAAAAAGACAAGGCTAAAGCCTGAAGCGTTAGATAGTGATATATCAGTTGATTTGCGCAGTGAGGCAGGGCTTATTAAATCAACTTTATTGCATCGCCTTAATCTTATTGAAGTGCCGTGGGGTCAATTAACGGCAAGCTCCGCCGGACGCGGTACATTTCGCGAGCAATGGCGGTTGCGTTGGCAGCCAGAATTATCAGTCGCTCTTGCTGAAGCCATGGTCTATGGTGTAACCATTGAAATGGCATCAGCCAATGCTGCTATTGCCAAAGCACGCGCTAGTCAAGCGATTGGCGAACTTGCAAAAATTGTTGAGGGCTGCCTACTTGCCGATTTGCCTCAAGCGGCGGAAATTATTATTGCTCGCTTACAAGAAGTTGCAGTTGTTGATAGCGATATTGGCAGTTTGATGAAGGCTATACCACCGCTTGTTTCTGTATTGCGTTACGGCACAGCACGGCGCATTCCTGAAAATGAATTGCGTAAATTGGTAGAAACACTGCTAAATGAAATCCACGTTAATCTTGAAATGGCGGTTCGCAATTTAAACGAGGATGAAGCAAGTACACTTGCCAATACTATAGCAGATCTTGATCCGGCAATCAGCCAATTTGACAATAAAACCATTTTAGAAAACTGGATTTTCACCTTAACAAAAATCATTAGCCACGATATGACCAGCCCCGCGATTGCTGGTCGGGTTTTACGGCTTTTGCATGAGCGCGGAGCCTTGGAGCAAACAATTGTTGCAACGCATTTTTCTCGCCATTTAACGCCGCCAATTGCACCACAAGATGCAGGGCTTTTTCTGGAAAGCTTTCTATCGGGTTCACCTGAAATTTTGTTGCAAGATACCCATCTTATTGCGGTGGTCAATGACTGGCTGCTGCAAATTGAAGAGTCGATCTTTACTGAATTACTACCGATCATTCGCCGTGGTTTTAGTAGTTTTGATGCCATTGCTCGCCGTCGTTTGACTGCACTTGTTAAAACAGCAGCTGTGCAAAGTCCAACGCCAGCAACTTTTGCCCAACAAGGGCAGAATATGTTAAAGGATGATAATGTAGCTTCCAATGTACCAGAAGCGTTTTATGCCGCGCTCCCCTTATTAGAAACCATTCTTGGTTTACAAAATGACACGATAGCCCGCCATAATAAGGGAGAAGGCCAATGACCTTAACCGACCAACAAAGACGCTGGCAATTGGCCCTAGGTAGCGATGAGGATAATCGTGATTTATTAAGCAAAAGCGATCAAAGGCTGGATTTAGCCCTAAGCGCTCTTTACGGCAATGGCGAAACAACCAAAAAAGGCAAAGGCGGTCTTGGTGGTTCGATGCCGCGCGTCGCCAATTGGCTTGGTGATGTACGCGAATTTTTTCCAACGCCGGTGGTGCAACTCATTCAGCGTGATGCCTTTAAGCGGCTTAATCTAACCGCTATGATGCTAGAGCCAGAATTCTTAACCACTTTGGAAGCTGATGTGCATCTTGTCGCCGACCTTATTTCACTGCGCGGTGTTATTCCCGATAAAACCAAAGATACCGCACGGCAAGTGGTTAAAAAAGTGGTCGATGAATTAATGAAACAGCTTGAACAAAAGACCACCGAAACCATTCGCGGCGCAGTGCAACGCGGCGCAAGGACACGGCGCCCACGCTTTGCCGATATTGATTGGCCGCGCACCATTAACGCTAATCTTCGCCATTGGCAAAAAGACTTTAACACAATTGTACCGGAAACTTTAATTGGCTTTCGCCGTCAGTCACGCAAATTGGCGGATCTAGACAATGTCATCTTATGCGTTGATCAATCTGGTTCAATGGCAAGCTCAGTGGTATATGCATCTATCTTTGCCGCCGTCATGGCAAGCTTGCCGGTAATTCGCACCCAACTTGTCTGTTTTGATACGGCTATCCTTGATTTAACCGAGCAATTGCAAGATCCAGTTGAAGTGCTATTTGGTGTGCAATTGGGCGGTGGCACTGATATTAATATGGCGCTTGGCTATTGTGCGGATCTTATTGAACAACCGGCGAAAACCCATCTGGTACTCATTACCGACCTTTATGAAGGCGGCAACGCCCAGCAGATGTTGGCGCGTGCGGCAGAACTCAAACGCTCTGGCGTTAATCTTATTGTCCTGCTGGCATTATCAGATGATGGCAAACCATCTTATGACCATCAACACGCCCAAAGCCTTGCTGCGATGGATTGTCCGGTCTTTGCCTGTACGCCAGACCGTTTTCCCTCATTAATGGCAGCAGCCTTGCAAAGACAGGACTTAAACCAATGGGCTGAGGCCAACGATATTGCACCACTCATTGACCAAAGCGCGCATTAAAACACCCCGCTTGTCACTTATGTTTATAACCAATATCAAATATCGTTACAAATGCGGCAAAAGGGTGTATTGTAATTAAAATAAATATATGTCAGATTTTAAAGCACTCTATCGGGTGTTTTATTGACTTATAATTTAAAGGGGTATTTCCTTGCGCAAAATTCGTAAAGCGGTTTTTCCTGTTGCCGGTCTTGGCACTCGTTTCCTTCCTGCCACGAAAACAGTGCCTAAAGAAATGCTGACCGTTGTTGATAAGCCTGTTATACAATATGTAGTTGATGAGGCACGTGCCGCAGGTATTGAACATTTGATTTTTGTCACCGGTCGTAATAAGGCGGTGATTGAAGATTATTTTGACGCACAAGTGGAACTATACCAAAACCTTGAAGCACGTGGCAAAAAAGAAGAACTAAGCCATTTGCATGAATTGCAACCATTACCGGGAACAACATCTTTTACTCGCCAACAAGAACCGCTTGGCCTTGGTCATGCTGTATGGTGCGCGCGTGAATTGGTTGGCGATGAGCCATTTGCACTTTTATTGCCCGATATGATTATGCAATCTAAACAGGGCTGCCTATCTGAGATGGTGCGTTTATATAATGAAACAGGTGGCAATATTATTGCTGTACAAGAATGTGCCCCACAAGAAGCTCATAAATATGGTATTGTCGGCAAAGGTAATGAAGTTGCCAATGGTTTTCAAATAACCGAAATGGTTGAGAAACCAGAACCAGGTAGCGCACCATCCAATCTATTTATCAATGGACGCTATATTATTCAGCCTGAAATTTTTGATATTCTTGCCCACCAAGAACGCGGTTCAGGCAATGAAATCCAGCTAACCGATGGTATGAAAAAGCTTGCCAAAGACCAAGAATTTTATGGCTATCACTTCCAAGGTAAAACCTTTGACTGCGGCTCAAAAGTTGGATTTATTGAAGCCAATGTCGCCTTCGGTTTAGAGCGCGAGGACATGCGCGATAGGATTATAGGTCCTTTAACCGAATTATTAAATAATGCACAAAAATGATAATTGTAAATCTTGGCGATTGATTTGTAATATTTCAGCTTAATTTTAAAGTCAGGCGCAACTCTAAATAGGCGATATCCTGACTTTATTATTAAATAATCACAACTTTATTAAAACTGAAAACTACAAACCTGAAAGCATTTTTTGATAATTTTATAGACGGCGATAGAAATTTAATTTATTTAATATTATCATGGAAAAAATTTCAGACACAATAAGCCTCGACAAGCAATCAGTTATTCATTCTGCACTCAAAACAGTACAAAATGAAAAAGCTGGACTTGACGCATTAGAGCAAGCTTTAAACGATGGTCTTTCAGAGCCATTTTTAACGGCAGTTCAAAATATTGCTGGCATAAATGGTCGCGTGGTTGTAACTGGACTTGGCAAAAGCGGCCATATTGGCGCAAAGATTGCAGCCACCCTCGCCTCTACTGGAACGCCGGCATTTTTTGTTCATGCAGCAGAAGCAAATCACGGCGATCTTGGTATGATTGGCCGCAATGATGTTATTCTTGCGCTTTCTTGGTCGGGTGAAACGGCAGAACTTAAAGGCATATTAAACCACTCACGCCGCTTTAAAATTCCGCTTATTGCATTAACCTCCGGTGAAGATTCAGCCCTTGGCCGCCAAGCAGATATTCTTTTGCTCCTACCAAAAGTTGAGGAAGCCTGTCCCCACGGCCTTGCGCCGACAACATCTACCAGCATGCAATTAGCCCTTGGCGATGCTTTGGCAGTGTCGTTACTTGAAGCGCGACATTTTTCTGCAAGTGATTTCAAAATTTATCACCCAGGTGGCTCACTTGGCGCAAGTTTAAGCTTTGTGCGTGATATCATGCATAAAAATGACAGCCTGCCCTTAGTAAAATCGGGCACACCTATGCCGCTTGCCATGCAGGAACTTGCGGCAAAACATTTTGGTTGCGTTGCAGTTATTGATGATAATGGCAAACTTAGCGGTATCGTGACTGAAGGGGATCTTGCGCGAAATTGTAACCGCGACCTTTCGCAATTAAAGGTTGATGATGTTATGACAAAATCGCCGAAAACTGTAAATCCCGATGCGATTACTGCGTCGGCTATGGCCTTACTCAATGAATATAAAATTAGCGCCTTATTGGTGGTTGAAAATGATAAACCTATTGGGATTTTGCACTTCCACGATTTATTGCGCATTGGGACATTGTAAGTTGGCCAAGACTTTATCTTGGCCGATTTAAACAATATTTACATAAAACATATAAAAATAGAGCGTTGAGATAAAAGACGAAAACAAGCTCCGTGCTCTATTTTTTGTTTACCAATAAAGCCACATTGCCTAAAGCGCAAAGAATAAGCACAAGAGCGGTAATAAAAAATACCGGTTCCATGCCAAAATAGCCACCAATATAGCCCCCCATTAATGGACCTAAAACCTGCCCAACATATTGACAAGAAACCGATAGGCCAAGCACTGTCCCAAGCTTGTCGTCACTAATATTTTGCCGTAAGCTAGCGGTGATGCACGGAATAAGCCCACCCAAAGCAACACCTAAAAAAAAGCGTAAAATTGCAAGCTGCAAGGGTGAGGTAACAAAGGCCTGCGGAACAAGCAAGAGCCCCGCACAAAGCATGGCGACAATCAAAACCCCTTGATAACCAATTTTATCGGCAAGACTACCTAAACGCTTAGCGGACAATGCACTGCCAAGCGCCGTCACCGACATAATAATGCCAGCCCAAAAAGTAACACCTTGTAATTTATATATCTGCAAATGACTAACATCAATAGTCAGCAATTGTTGCACGTAAAGCGTAATAATTGGCTCAATTGACATATTTGCAAACATAAGCAGCATTGCAGTGGTTAAGGCAATAATAACGGGTATGGTCATAACGCTACGCCAAGGCTTATCTTGCGCCTTATCTGGAATATTGCGTTTTTGAAATAGGCTTTTATTTTCCTTCAACATAAATGTCGTTGCTAAAAAAGTTACAAATATAACCAAACCAACAACCCAAAAAGATGCTCTTATACCAATATAAATTGGCAAAATACCACCAATTAAAGGCCCTAAAAAATTACCCGCCATGATACCAGATGAAACAAGGCCAATTGCCCACCCCGTTTGATCACGCGGTGCTTGTGTGGCTGCTAAAATAGCGGCGCCAGAGGCATAGCCACCAGCAAGGCCAGTTAAAAGCCGCAAGAAAAATAATTGCTCGATTGATGTTGCCATGCCCATTAAAGCAATAGAAATCGCCATGCCAAAACTTGCACGAACCAACATCAATTTACGGCCATAAAGATCGCCAAGCCGCCCCCAAAGTGGTGCAACAAAAGCCGCCGCAAAATAGGTTATGCCATAGGTGATACCCGACCATGACGCAATGGAAGACGGTTTATCAATACCAAGATCAGCAATATAAAGCGGTAATATAGGTAACAGCAATGTCATGCCGACAATAGTGGTAAAAGCACCAAGAGTGACAATGATAATATTCGTTTTCCAATAGGCTGCGGCTTCTTCATGCATTTTGCATCAACTTTTGCTCTATGCTTCATTATCACTATATAAAATAGGGAAAAAGTAAGGCGTCAATTTCACTTCTACAACTGCTGCAAAAATTTATAGAGCTCAATAATATCTATATTCTATATTTTATATAAAGATTTATCGCATTTAATAGCTCAGCTTATACCATTAAATGTTTATTGTTCTACATTTTCATAAATTTCTTTTTCATTATACATATCTCCGCAAAATTAATAGATCCTGAGCCTAAATGCCATTATGCACTAATTGAATATCTAAACATCTTTACCGCTGTAATCTATATTGATCCCGTTCCAAAAAGATAAAGCATAAGCTCTTATTACGGGTTAAAAACCCAAGCAGTCAAAACTTAAACTAGAAAATATAACTTAAATATCAAACCAAAAAAATATTTAAAATGCCATAAGAATAACATATTATAATAATATTTTTAACAAAAAATAAATATTTATACTATCATTATTATTAATCCTATAATTATCATACAACTTATATAAATATACTTGTTTTTAAACTTTTATTTGGAAGAAAAAATGGAAAGTGCTCGAAACAAAAAAACTCAAGAAATTGAATATGCCAAAGATTTATTAAATCAAGCTCAAGTTGACACCGAAAATTATGAATGTTGGGGGTGCTATTTAGATATGATACCAGCATCTTGGCGAGCCGAAAATACTAAAGTGCAGGCATATTTTAGGTCGAAAAAAGGTGAGCGTCATGCAGAAAATTGCGGAGCGGTAGAATCAACAGAATTGATAAGAAAAGCTCAAAAATGCAGCATTCGCAGTGAATTGGATGCTTCGCCTGTTCTTTCACCAACTGGTTTGAAGCTAAATAGTAAGCATTTGAAAGTTGATAATGAAATAGGAAAAGAAAGTTCTACTCAAGGAGCTTCTACTCGTAATTCACACAATTCTACACTAACAGAAGCCGGAAATTCTCATAAAAGACAGCCGGCACAAAGCCTTTATCCTATAGCCCATGCCTTTATAAACTTTCCTAATGATCGTAATATGAAACTTGCCATAGATGGAGTTTTCGGTAATAATTACAACACCTGCTTTAAAAATCTACCACACGAAATTTATTTAAACAGTAAAAATAAGATTTTTTATGCACCATTATTTTGGACCAATTATAACGAATCCTTAAAAGATAATTCCTGCCTAGATATTATCACTATCAATGGGAAATGGGAGAATAAAAAGCCAAAGACAACTTATACGCTTCATGTAGATTGGAAAAACTGGTCACAAAGAGCTAAAACAATTCTTATTAATCAGCTTAATTCAACTATAACAGATGCTAAAAATAATAGTGAATTTAAAAAAAAAGCGTGGCTTTTTTTTATCGCAGACCAAGACAAAACCAATCCAAAATATTATCATGTTAATGATCACCGCTTGCTTTGCGCAATTAGTGCTCTAAATTTTACGTAGGTGTAGAGTTAGCGTAAATAATACTTAAATAAATATAGGGGCTGGCATAGATAGCTAAAAAAAGCTATTGGTGTCAAATGGGTAAGTCACGTCGCAAAAGTCGTCTTTTGCAAGTAAAACAAGAAGAACTCATTAAGTATTTCGTAGCAGGTTCAACGGCTCGTTCTGCTGCCGTTTTAGCAGGAGTAAACAGGAACACCGCTACGCTTTATTTCCACAAGCTGCGAGAGGAAATAGCCACCCGCCTTGAACAAGAAACGCCCGAACTCATGTGCGGTGAAATTGAACTTGATGAGAGTTATTTTGGTGGGGTGCGTAAAGGCAAAAGAGGGAGAGGAGCTGGTGGGAAAACACCCGTATTCGGATTGTTAAAACGTAATGGAAAAGTTCATGCTTTTCCTATACCAAATGCCCGTACTGAAACACTTTTACCGATTATTCGGCAATCAATTAAGCCAGATTCAATTGTTTATACAGACAACTTTTCTGCTTATGATGTTCTTGATGTATCTGAGTTTCACCATGAGCGGATCAACCATTCAAAAACCTTTGTGGATGAGCACAATCATATCAATGGAATCGAGAACTTCTGGAGCCAAGCCAAGGGGCATATGCGTCGCTTTAATGGCATCCCAAAAGAGCACTTTCACCTCTATTTAAAAGACTGTGAGTGGCGTTTTAACTATCGACCAACACAGAACTTGATTAAAGTATTGTCAAATTGGATGAAATAATTATACTTAAACCTTATCTATGCCAGCCCCTTAATATATATAAACAATATCCTATCGATGATTAGTAATACTTTTTGGCTCGTACTTATTTTGACGGACGACGATGATGTTATGTTTGTTTTTGGCGGGGGTATTTAGGCTTTTCGAGTGCAGATAGGATCTTTTCGCTAGTTAAGCGAGTGTAACCCTATATGTATAAACGCCAAAGACCGCTCTGAGGCGGTTATTACAATAGGTTTTAACACTGTTTATAAATTTTTGCTGGGGATTTGGTTGCGGGGGCAGGATTTGAACCTACGACCTTCAGGTTATGAGCCTGACGAGCTACCGGGCTGCTCCACCCCGCGTCACCTATAGACTTTGCTTGAAGTAATGATGTTGCTCGAGCAAAGGACCTTATCTGATTAAGCGTTTAGAACGGTTATTTAAGGAAGATCAGATAAGAATAAATACGGAGTTTTGATGGTGAAGAGATTATATTCATTCATGCATTTTGCAGACCTGGCAGCGACCTACTCTCCCGTGTCTTAAGACAAAGTACCATTGGCGCTGGAGCGTTTCACGGCCGAGTTCGAAATGGGATCGGGTGCAGCCGCTCCGCCATAACCACCAGGTCGGCGAAAGGCATGAACAAATTGAAGCTGGTTTTGATTTTCTGCTGTTTTATTAACTGGATATAGGTAATGGGAACGATCAAGCCGATTGAACGATTAGTATCAGTAAGCTTCATGTGTTACCACACTTCCACACCTGACCTATCAACGTGGTCGTCTTCCACGGTTCTCATGGGAATACTCGTTTTTAGGTGGGTTTCCCGCTTAGATGCCTTCAGCGGTTATCCCTTCCGTATATAGCTACCCTGCTATGCGGCTGGCGCCACAACAGGTCCACCAGAGATACGTCCATCCCGGTCCTCTCGTACTAGGGACAGATCCTATCAATATTCCTACACCCACGGCAGATAGGGACCGAACTGTCTCACGACGTTCTGAACCCAACTCACGTACCGCTTTAAATGGCGAACAGCCATACCCTTGGGACCTGCTCCAGCCCCAGGATGCGATGAGTCGACATCGAGGTGCCAAACAACCCCGTCGATATGGACTCTTGGGGGTCATCAGCCTGTTATCCCCGGCGTACCTTTTATCCGTTGAGCGATGGCCCTTCCACACGGGACCACCGGATCACTATGACCGTCTTTCGACTCTGCTCGACTTGTCAGTCTTACAGTCAGGCAGGCTTATGCCATTGCACTCAGCGAACGATTTCCGACCGTTCTGAGCCCACCATCGCGCGCCTCCGTTACTCTTTAGGAGGCGACCGCCCCAGTCAAACTACCCACCATACACGGTCCTGGTTCCGGATAACGGAACGCAGTTAGACATCCATGTAGATAAGGGTGGTATTTCAAGGAAGACTCCACAATGGCTGGCGCCACTGCTTCAAAGTCTACCACCTATCCTACACATGTCGACACGAATGCCAGTGTAAAGCTATAGTAAAGGTGCACGGGGTCTTTCCGTCTAACCGCAGGAACCCCGCATCTTCACGGGGAATTCAATTTCACTGAGTCTATGTTGGAGACAGCGGGGAAGTCGTTACGCCATTCGTGCAGGTCGGAACTTACCCGACAAGGAATTTCGCTACCTTAGGACCGTTATAGTTACGGCCGCCGTTTACTGGGGCTTCAATTCAATGCTTGCACATCTCCTCTTAACCTTCCAGCACCGGGCAGGCGTCAGACCCTATACGTCGTCTTGCGACTTCGCAGAGCCCTGTGTTTTTGGTAAACAGTCGCTACCCCCTGGTCTGTGCCACCCCCTAACGGTTGCCCGCTAAAGGGTCACGCTTCTTCCGAAGTTACGCGTGCAATTTGCCGAGTTCCTTCAACATAGTTCTCTCAAGCGCCTTGGTATTCTCTACCGGTCCACCTGTGTCGGTTTCGGGTACGGTCTATAATGTGGGAGCTATTTCCTGGAACTGCTTCACTGCATCATCAATCCAATAAGATGATACAATTTACGCAATCCGTCACTTCCCACAGGCCCACGAATATTAACGTGGTTCCCATCGACTACGCCTTTCGGCCTCGTCTTAGGGGCCGGCTCACCCTGCTCAGATTAACTTTAAGCAGGAACCCTTGGACTTTCGGCGAGGGAGTCTCTCACTCCCTTTATCGTTACTCATGTCAGCATTCTCACTTCCAATACCTCCAGGATCCCTCACGGGTATCCCTTCACAGGCTTATGGAACGCTCCGCTACCACTTACACTTACGTGTAAATCCACATCTTCGGTGTATGGCTTTAGCCCCGTTACATTTTCGGCGCAAAGACCCTTATTTAGACCAGTGAGCTGTTACGCTTTCTTTAAATGATGGCTGCTTCTAAGCCAACATCCTGGTTGTTTTGGGATCCTCACATCCTTTCCCACTTAGCCATAACTTGGGGACCTTAGATGGTGGTCAGGGTTGTTTCCCTCTCCACGACGGACGTTAGCACCCGCCGTGTGTCTGCTAGTCAGTTCTTCCAGGTATTCGGAGTTTGGTTAGGTTTGGTAATCCGGTGAGGACCCCTAGCCCATCCAGTGCTCTACCCCCTGGAGAATACAACTAACGCTCTACCTAAATAGATTTCGCGGAGAACCAGCTATTTCCGAGTTTGATTGGCCTTTCA
>NZ_CP104883.1:315000-372500 GCF_025449335.1 Bartonella sp. HY328 | reverse complement strand
TCTGTTAGTTTTAACGACACACTTGATGTACGGGTTTTCCAAGAAAACGTATCGATCGCCATGGGCTCAATCAATCGCCAAGCCACTGAAAATTATTCAGAAGATATTTTACCCTTTATCCGCAATGAAAAGATAATCGATATTTTGAACCGTGCTAACTTTAGCGGCTCTGATGCGAATCGTATTGCTGATGCCATTGGTGCGATGGTGGAGGATGATGAACTTATTGCCGGTAGTATTTTGCGTCTTGGCGTTGAAACCGACAAAACCGGAAAAAGAACGATTGTCCGCGCAAGTATTTACCAAGACAAAAAGCATATTATGAGTATCGCCCTTGATGACCATGATAATTTCATTCGTTGTAAGGAACCCGAAACCACTGCACTTTTAACCTCGGCTCTTGATGGTGACATGCCGATTATTCGCGTTTCTGCTGATAAATTGCCAACGGTCTATGATGCGGTCGTGCAGTCTGCTCTTTCTTATAATATGGGTGAAGATGGTGCACGACAATTAGTGCGTATGTTAGCCAATGATATTGATATGCAGTCCAATATCGCGGTTACTGATTCATTAGAGGTTTTTTATCCAAAACCAGATAAGACTTTTGGCAACAGCAGCCCCGAGATTTTATACGTTGCCGCGACATTTGGTGATATGGTGAAACGCTACTACCGCTTCCAATCACAAGATGGTAAAATCGATTATTACGACCGTGAAGGGCGTAACTCCAAACAATTCTTATTAAGAAAACCAGTTCCCAATGGGGTGTTTCGCTCGCCGTTTGGCCCAAGACGCCATCCGATTCTTGGCTATGTGCGCATGCATACCGGTGTTGACTGGTCGGCACCACGGGGAGCACCAATTGTTGCTGCCGGTGATGGTATAGTGTTAAAAGCAGGCTGGAGTAGCGGTTATGGTAACCACACAGAAATCCAACATGCCAACGGCTATATTAGCAGTTACTCGCATCAAAGTGCCTTTGCAGAAGGGTTAAAGCCCGGCATGCATGTACGCCAAGGTCAAGTAATCGGTTTTGTTGGCTCTACCGGACTTTCAACTGGCCCACATCTTCATTACGAGATTGTTGTTAATGGCACTAAAGTCGATCCAATGCGTATTCGCCTTCCTGATGAAGAATCTCTTCGCGGCGATGATCTTATCGCTTTCAAACGTGAACGCGATCATATTGATACTTTAATGAAAAATGGACCACGCAGCACGCAAGTGGCCTCATCAGCCCCACTTTCAAATTCATAAGCTGAAATTGAGTTATTTTTGCATTATCGACAAAATGAAGGGCGGTTATACCGCCCTTTTACACATATGTGATCATATAAGATAGAGAAGAAACTTATTAAACTATCATCCATGAGCCGCAAAATAATCGGCTATTTTTTCGGCTAATTTTTCGGCCACCTGCCACTTATCAAGAAGCGGCCATTCTTCAACCTTATCCTTTTGCACAATATAAATATGATTCTGATCGCCGCCCATAATGCTTTCGCCCTTTTCATTAATTGAAACATCATTGGCGATAATCCAATCCGCAGCCTTTTTTTCTAATTTTTTTTGAGCATTGCTGATCAAATCATTGGTTTCGGCGGCAAAACCAATAACCAACTTTGGGCGATTATCGCCATGTGCAATCGTTGCAAGAATATCTGGGTTTTGTACCAAGGAAAGAGTAAGGCTATCTTGCCCTTGCTGCTTTTTCATTTTTTGATTTTTTGGGCTATCCATGCGCCAATCTGCAACGGCTGCAGCAAAAATAGCAGCATCCGCCGGCAAAGCAATCTCAACTTGCTGCAGCATTTCATGAGCTGTTTCTACATGAATAGTTTGAATATCCAAAAAAGGAGTTTTTTGCAGATCATTCACGGTAACGGGACCAGAAACGAGTGTTACCTTAGCGCCCAAATGACCAAGAGCCTTGGCTATTGCATGTCCCTGTTTTCCCGAAGAGCGATTGGCAATATAACGCACCGGATCAATTGGTTCATGGGTGGGGCCTGATGTCACAATGATATGACGGCCAGATAAGGGACGGTTGTCTTTATCTAATAAAATATTTTTTGCAGCCTCAACAATAGTTAATGGCTCACTCATGCGGCCAAAACCATTTTCATGGGCTTCAGCCATTTCACCCTTTTCAGGCCCAATAAAGAAAAAACCATCATCTTGAAGGATTTTAAGATTTCGCTTGGTTGCTGGATTTTGCCACATCATCGGGTTCATGGCTGGCGCGCAAAGGATTGGGCAATTTCGCGCCAAAATTATTGCACCAGCAAGATCATCGCCGATACCTATTGCCATTTTTGCCATGCGACTTGCGCTACAAGGTGCAACAATAATAAGATCATGATTGCGAGCAAGGCGGATATGGCCAACATCTTGCTCATCAAGCCGCGAAAAAAGATCAGTGTAAACGTGATTGGCACTCAAAGCACCAGCCGCTAATGGTGTAATAATTTCTTGTGCAGCCTTTGTCATAACAACAGTGACATTTGCGCCATTTTCTCGTAAGCGGCGAATAAGATCAAGGGATTTATAGGCGGCGATACTACCGCCGATAATTAATAATATTTTTTTATCGTTTAAATCCATTGCATACACGCCTTATGTGGTTGTCTATGACTTATACAGCCAAAGCCACTATTGAAATAGAAGCTAAAATATCATTCTTAAGGTGATATAAAGGATGCAAGCGGCAATAATATAAATGGCATAACGCATGAACCGTCCGCTGCGTGATTGATAGCGAGCAAGACGCTTTAAAGTTGCCTCATCAAGAACAATGCCATGTTTGGACATATGTGCCATGCCGGCAGTAATGTCATCAAAACGCTTGGTAAGTTCTGGCGTTTTGCGCACGAGATCGGTTACTGCAATGGCACTATCGCGCAAATCCTTCACTAAACCTAAAGGCCCTAAATTTTGCATGATCCAGTCAGATACTACAGGATCGGCAGCTTTCCACATATTAAGATGAGGATCTAGGGTGCGCGCCACTCCTTCAACCACAACCATAGTTTTTTGTAAGAGAATAAGTTCTGGCCGCGTCTCCATATCAAAAAGCTCGGTCACTTCAAAAAGCAGCGTCAAAAGCCGTGCCATCGAAATAGTTTCGGCCGATTGGCCATGCACTGGCTCACCAATCGCGCGGTTAGCTTGTGCAAAACTTTCGATACTGTGATGCGATGGTACATAACCTGCTTCAAAATGGACTTTTGCAACGCGGTAATAATCGCGTTTAATAAAACCATAAAGAATTTCAGCAAGATAACGCTTTTCTTTTTTGCCAAGTCGACCGGTAATGCCAAGATCAACCGCAACAATAATACCATCCTTATCGACAAATAAATTACCCGGATGCATATCGGCATGAAAAAAACCATCGCGCAAAGTATGGCGTAAAAAAGATTGAATAAGGGTGACCGATAAGGCCTCAAGATCAAAACCAGCTGCAACCAAGGAATCACGATCCGACATTTTAATGCCGTCAATCCATTCCATCGTCAAAACATCACGGCCCGTGCGCTCCCAATCAACCGTTGGAACGCGAAAACCTGGATCATTTTTAGTATTTTCGCCAAGTTCCGAAAGAGCCGCAGCCTCTAAGCGCAAATCCATTTCAAGGCGGGTTGTCTGTTCAAGATTTTCAACTACTTGAACGGGGCGTAACCGCCGCGATGCTGCAACATAACGCTCTTGCGTTCTTGCTACGAGGTAAAATCCTTCAAGATCTTGGGCAAAACGGCGACGAATACCAGGGCGAATAACCTTAACCGCCACTTTTTTACGGTTGCCATTGTCATCCAAAATCCAAGCCGGATGCACCTGCGCCATTGATGCGGCGGCAATTGGTTCGCCAAATTCAACAAAAAGATCATCAATCTTGCGGCCAAGCGAGCCTTCAATTTGCGCGATGGCTTCAGCTTGTGGAAAGGTTTTGACCTTATCTTGCAAGAGCGATAAGTCATCGGCAACATCACGGCCAACAATATCAGGACGGGTTGCTAAAAATTGTCCAAGCTTGACATAAGACGGGCCAAGCCTATTCATTGCATTAGAAATACGCTCGGAACGCTCGCTATTTTTTGCACTACCACGTGACATCCATTTAGCAACACGATGACCTAAGGCTGGCAACCCTGTTAGTCCATCGGCTGGAAGGGCACTTAACACACCTTCACGAGCAAGAACATAACCAGCCCGCATCAAACGCAAGGATGCAAGAAATTTTGACATTAAATTTTCCAGCCTGAGTGGATGGCGGCAATGCCACCAGTGAGATTGCGATAACTAACCTTCGAAAATCCAGCCGTGCGGATCATGTCAGCAAAATCATCCTGTCGCGGGAACTTACGAATAGATTCGACAAGATAGCGATAGGAATCGGCATCTCCTGCAATCATTTGCCCAACGCGCGGAATACCATGGAAAGACCAAAGATCATAAACCTTGTCAAGAATTGGCAATTCAACTTCAGAAAATTCAAGACACATGAAGCGACCACCCGGCTTTAACACTCGGAAAGCCTCAGAAAGGGCTTTATCAATATGCGGCACATTGCGGATACCAAAGGCGATCGTATAAGCATCAAATTGACGGTCATCAAAGGGTAGCTTTTCTGCATTGGCTTCAACAAAATTGCAATGATTAAGCAACCCCTTTTTCTCGGCGCGCTCACGGCCAACTTCCAACATTGAGCCGTTAATATCTAAAACCGTTGCATGGGCATGACGGCCAGATGCTTCAATAATTTTAAATGAAATATCGCCAGTACCACCTGCAACATCAAGCACTGTCCAACCATCAAGATGCGGTGGTGATAGCCATGCAACCATGGCATCTTTCCATAAACGATGCATACCTACCGACATTACATCATTCATAATATCATATTTACGGGCAACAGAATGAAAAACACTATTGACCATATTCTGTTTTTCTTCTTCTTTTACAGCTTTAAAGCCAAAAGAATTTTCCATACCACCAAGTGAGCCCACACGGGAATTGCTATCCTTGATATCTTCGGTTGCCATTTTTAAAAACCCTTTTGATATGTTCTCACCATGCCCAAAATCATCACTAAAAAACGCGTTTTTACCCTAGAAAAACCAAAAACGAGTTCTTTTACAAAGCCTTTTAAATGGGCACATCTTTAAAAGCTATAAACTTGATGAAATTGCCTATCTTATCTAGTGAATGCGCAAAACAGCAATGAAATCCATTATAGCAATGTTTCACTTTTTCATCAAATTCAAATTATTTATTCTATCTACTATAGACTGCACTGAACTGCAATGCTCGATAAAAGGCAATGACACATAAGCCGCGCTAAACCTTAATTGCTTTTTTTGCATATCAGTGCAAATGCAGAAAACAGCCATTAATTTTAACGCCAAATTTATTTTAAAATATTTATATTAAACCATGCGTCATTTAAAAACGTGCTAAAGCATGATATAAGATTTTGACAAAATTTACACCTTCTTGAAGATAAATTTTTTAATTTCCATTTGATTTTTAAACCCAATCAAATACGCTCATCATATATAAACTACAATTGCAAACTTAAAACTTAGGAAATAACCGTGTCACAAGTTCATGTTATCTCTCATCCGCTCGTTGCCCATAAACTAACCATGATGCGAAAAAAAGAAACGTCTACTGGTGATTTTCGTCAATTATTGCGTGAAATCGCTTTACTCATGGGCTATGAAGTAACACGCGACTTGCGTATGACCACAACAGCCATTGAAACACCTATGATGGCGATGGAAGCACCGGTGCTTGATGGAAAGAAACTTGTACTTGCCTCAATTTTGCGCGCGGGTGAGGGCCTATTAGAAGGCATGTTGTCGCTTATCCCATCGGCACGGGTTTCCCATATTGGACTTTACCGCGATCATACTACGTTAGAGCCAATTGAATATTACTTCAAAGCACCAGAAGATCTAGGTGAACGCTTGGTCATCGTGGTTGATCCAATGCTGGCGACAGGGCATTCGGCAGCTGCCGCAATTTCACGCCTTAAAGAGCGCGGCGCTGACCAAATCCGATTCGTTTGTGTTTTAGCCGTTCAACAAGGGTTGAAATTTCTGCAAGAAAAACACCCAGATGTTGATATTTACACCGCGTCAATAGATAATGGGCTTGATGAAAATAGTTATATTTTACCAGGCCTTGGTGATGCAGGCGATCGGATGTTTGGCACCAAATAGACTTATCATAAAACACCAAAAGCACTGCTATAGTAACTATAACAGTGCTTTTGACTGAAACTGAACATAGTAAAATTAAAAAGACACAGCCATTTTAGCACGCGCCAAATATTTTTTAGTAAAGAAGATAAGAATAACCAGACAAGCAAAAATCCGGAAGCATTTTGCTAATGGAAGAAAAGCTAGCGCTTGAACATCATTCACCCATATTGATCGTCTTCATTTCTAATCTTATAATTTAGATTGATTTTTTAGCTTTTTTTAAAACTGGTATTTAATTTTTAAACCACCGCCGCCACCTTGGCGTTGCCCAACATAGCCTTGAGCATTTAAATCAATACTTAAAGCCCGGTTGGTAGCAATTGGCTGAAAATTAAGCCCAACTTCAAATATGCCGCTACTACCTTTTAATGACGGCCTATCAAGACTAAATTCATAGGCTTTAGCAGCAATTTTTCCATCAAACTCATATTCATAGGCCGCGCCGATATAGGACTTAAGCTGTGCGTTATAAGCATAAGCATAACGACCACCTATTTGAATACGCGAGCTGGTTGCACTGTCAAAGCGTAGCTTTTCATTTCCAATGCTAACGGTATCGCCATCCATATGTGTCCATAAATAACGGCCATAAATATCAAGCGTTTGCTTCTCATCAAAATTGAAGACATAGCCACCAGCAACATGACCACCATAATAGTGGCTTTTACTATCATATGAACCGCGATAGGTGCCTTCAAGCATGCCAAATGATGCCATATTATTGCCAGCGTCAAAATGGCTGCTAGTACGCCCTGCACGGATTGATGCTTCAATATAGACACCATCAGCTTGATCTGCAGCAAGATTAGCCACATGTCCAAGACCAGTATTTGCAAAATCTAAACGGCCAAAGATACCTACACCTTTATAATTCGTATCACCATCCCCATAAACCGAAGCAAAATTGGTAAAGCTATTAAAGGTATCATAGGTACCACGGCCATATTCAAAAAAAGCACCAAGGGTTGTCTTATGACCTACACCAAATTCAAAACCCGTTGCTACACCAATAGCCATGTTAAAGCCTTTAATATCAACATGACTTCCGGTCTTATTGCGCTGAGATGAGCCATTCATAATCATAAAAGGTATGATTGTTTTTTTCGACCCTTGAGTAAAAGCTTGCCCGCGAATACCGCCTAGCCCCATTGAAATAAGATCGCCACCTTGATTGACAAAACCTAAAGCCGCTGCGCGTCCTTCGGAATAAGATTTAGATTGCGGATTTACCCGTGCAGCATTTTCATTTCTATCTGGCTCAGGTGCGGGTGTCGGCTTTGGTGTAGGCTCTGGCGCAGGTGTATTATCAATTTTTGTACCAATTGTTAGAACAAGAGCTTTATCAGGATTTTGAGTTTGTGTGAGTGTAGCATCATAATAAATGAATTGGCCTTGATAAAAATGCTGAATCATATTGCTGGAAGCCAAAGTACCTTGTGTTTGGCTAATTAATGTGACTGTGTCACCAACATAAAGACGATTGGTACCGCCTTCTTGCATGCCTAAAACTGTATGTGTGGTATTATCCATCTGAACCGGATCTGTTACCGTGATGAGTACATCATTATTTTGAACATCATTTGGCAATGTCCAATTATAATTCTCAAAATTGTAGATACCGTTAACGTGACCACGATAACCAACAAGGTTTAATGTGTTGCCAGAAATAACTTTAGCGAAGTCGTTACTTTCTGTGCCGTCACCATTCACACTTCGTCCACCCCATATAGAGCCGTAAGATGTTATATTGCCACTGCCATCGCGCTCACCAATTTTGATCTCATTGCCCTCTAATGTCACGATATTATTGATAGCCGCACCGCCTAAACCGTCAACTGACGGAGTGCCATTACCTGTACCTGTACCTGTACCTTTGGCGCCGCCGTGGCTATAGCCACCGTAAATATCACCCCAAATCCACGTTTCCCCTGAAATCTTAATACGATTGCCACTAACAATGCCACCCAAGCCACCGTCGCCACCTAAGCCACCGTCGCCAATCAAGCCATTGTTATTACTTTTGCCGCCCATGCCACCAGAACCGCCAATACTCAATCCACCATAAACACTACCGCCGCGAAAACCTGAAGAATTTCCAGCGGCTGCCGTTAACTGTACGTTTGTTAGTGTAACTTCATTGCCGCTCACATTACCGCCTGCACCTCCAATCTGATTAAAGCCACTACCGCCGCCAAAGCTCACCCCACCATAAATGCTGCCGCCACTTAACCCATTAATACCTAATGCACCATAATCGCTATCACCACCAGAACCGCCATTACCCCCAATCAACTGAGCATTTGTTAATATAACTTCATTGCCGCTCACCGAACCACCTGCACCACCAATTCCGGCATCACCACCGCCACCACCTCCAAGGCTCAGCCCACCAAAAACACTGCCGCCGCCCATACCACCAATGCCTCCAGTGCCGCCTAAATTGCCGTTCCCCCCTGCCCCTCCGGTCAATGTGACATCAATCAAAGTAACTCTATTACTTTGCACAACACCGCCGGTACCACCAATGCCTCCACCATCACCGCCGGTACTGCCGAGGCTTAAGCCGCCAAAAATGCTAGCGCCACCAAAGCCGCCATAGCCACCACCGCCGCCGCCGCTACTGCCACCATTGCCACCAGTCGCGCCAGCACCGCCATTACCACCTGCACCACCTGCTAAAATAACATTAATTAATGTAACCTCATTGCTACTTACAGCACCGCCTGTACCACCCCGGCCACCGCTGCCACCAGCGCCGCCAATACTCACACCACCATAAATACTTCCGCCCCCCATACCGCCAACACCACCTGCGCCCCCCATGCCGCCGTCACTGCCTGCACCGCCAGCACCACCAGCACCGCCTGGCCCGCCTTTTAGCTGAACATTGGTTAGCATAATTTGATTGCCGCTCACAGAACCACCTATACCACCAGACACGCTATTAGCACCGCCGCTCCAACCGCTGTCACTTACACTACCAATACTCAACCCACCATAGACACTGCCGCCGCCCATACCACCAACGCCGCCACCCAATGCTGTGTCAGAGCCGCTAACACCGTCAGGCGCTTTATTGCCAACTCCGCTCCAGTCATAGGCAATATTATTCATAATGATTGTGTTATTGATTATATCTTTACCAGCAACGCCATTACCACTTCCAGCTACTCTACCCGCTTCCACATCAATCCCGCCATAAATAACATAAGGCGCGATAACTGAGCCATTATCTGGATTTGTATTCCATGTCACTTTGGTTGCAGCAGTTGCATCACCGATTGTGATTATATTTTCCGTCAATATATTTTGGCTCGTGCCCACATTTTTCCCGAAAAGACTTTTAAATTGACTATTATTACCAGTTGGATCACTAAATAGCTGATTTGTGCTATCTGTCCCACCCGTATAGTTGATTGTATTTTGGGCCAAAGCTTCTGGCATGTTTAGGCCACCAAACACTGTTCCACTAAACGCTAGAGTTATAGCGAAATATGATACCGAACCTTTTAAACTAAAATGTTTACTTAACAAATTCACGATAGCTACTCCCACGTTTAAAATTATAATGTCAACCATCATGCTAAGCTGCCTTCTTAGCACTCAACTTAATTATCAATTTTAAAGATTTTTACATTCACCAAACAAAACAATTTATGTATTATTAAATTTTTTAATACATATTCATATTATAAATAATCAAAATTAAATCCAAAAATAATTATTTATTATTTTTAAATTGCAATAATTGCATATAATAAATTTATTATATTAATAAAAATCCAAATTATGTAATGAATCTTTTAAATATTCTAAGATTTATTGGATAATAAGATTATCTTGCGAGTTTAGATAGAATAGCCGCAATGAAAAACAACTGACAGGTTCAAAATTATTTTATGCAAAACGCATGATAAAAAACTAATATAAACTTATAGAATATTTAAAGATTTCGGCACTTATTTTAGAATAAATTAAAAGTTTGAAGATGATTAATCGCAAGATAGATTACTGTTTCTACAACTTGCTAAATATGATTAAATTTTAGGCATTAATTTAAATACTATATTTATCATTTTTTTGTGATTTATTGACTAATAAAAGTAAGTTTTTAAAACTCATCACGATAAAGCCCTAATTACAGGCCTTAAATCAATATGTTCGCATATTTTTATAAGAATTTGCCGTCAATAAAGCATTGGCGAAAAATTAATCAGATTGCCTTATATGTAAGCAATCACTATAGTCATTTGCAGAATCTAATTTATGGCTAATAACGACTGCCATTTTTCAAGTTAGATGATGCGGATAAACAGGATCATTGGGAGATTGAATTGATCATGACATCGGGTGCAGCGCCATTAATGCACAAAGAAATCAAGCTAACAAATATAGATAAAGCCAATGCGGCGTTTGAAGCTTTGTTGTTTGAGCATGTTCCAGAAGAAGATATTACAGCTTATGCATCAGGAGAGCTAGCCAATGCGGCGCTCATTGCCCAAAAGGCGCTTCTTGCCCATGAAAATGGTGCTTCGCTTATTCGCATAGATAATGATGCGTGCAATCGTTCTGGTGAGCCGGTTAGCATTATTACCCTTGTTAATGACAATAAGCCCTTTTTGCTTGATTCTGTCATGGCTGAAATTAGCGAAAACACCCCATCAATCTATCTTGTTTCTCATCCAGTTATTGATGTTGCACAAAATGATGATCAATCTTTAAGCGTTAGCCGTGAAACAGCAAGCGGCCCTGCCCCAAGAGGCAAACAACGCAAGAGCTTGATGCAAATCCATGTACCGCTAATGCTGCAAGAGCAAAGCGACACATTAAAGCAAGGCTTAAGTGATGTATTAGAGCAGGTGTCTGCTGCGGTGCGTGATTGGCAACCAATGCTTGACACGCTTGATGATGTTGCTCGTCATTACCGCGCCCACCACCCTCGTGGTCGCAGCGGTGATGCCGAGCGTGTTGCTGATTTTTTAAATTGGCTAAAAAATGATAATTTTACCCTGCTTGGCATGCGCGAATATCACCTTGATAGCGATAAAACCAAGAAAGCCAATAAAGGCGAAGCTAATCTTGGTGAAGCAAGTACCGAACTTGGCATTTTAACCGATGCATCCATTCGTGTTCTGCGTGAGCATGCAATGGAAGAAATCACCCGTGAGGCTTTGTCCTTCTTGGAAAGCCCTGACCTGATGATTGTGACCAAAGCGCGTATCCGTTCGCGCGTTCATCGCCGTGTCTGGCTTGATTACATTGGCGTTAAATTATTCAACGATCAAGGCGATATTGCCGGCGAATTACGCCTTGTTGGCCTTTTCACCGCACCTGCTTATACAAGCTCTGTTTTGCGTATTCCTTATTTGAAGCCCAAAGCTGAAGCGGTTATCAACCGTCTTGGTTTTAATATGGAAGACCATTCTGGCCGCAGTCTCATCAACGTGTTGGAAGGCTATCCGCGCGATGAAATGTTTCGTATTGACGTTGATACATTAACGAACAATGTGGAACAAATTCTTGAGCTTGGAGAGCGTCCGCGCGTCCGCGTTCTTGCCGACCCCGATCCATTTGGCCATTTTGTATCAGTGCTTGTTTTTGTGCCGCGCGACCGCTATGACAGTAAAGCACGCGAAAAATTAGGCCAATATCTCATCAAAGTTTTTGATGGCGACTTTTTTGAATTTTATCCGCTATTTTTAAATAATGGTCTAACTCGCGTCCATTATATCATTCACCGTAAGGGTGGATCTGTTCCTGAATTTTCACAAGCAAAAATTGAAGAAGATGTTAGTGGACTTATCCGCAATTGGGAAGATCGCGTCCAACTTGCTGCCAGCAAAAAGCGCATTAATATGGATACTGTTCGTCTTGCGATGGATTTGCCACAAAGCTATCGTAACAGCTTTAGTGCTGATAGTGCCTTGCTTGATGCGGCTGAAATTCAAAAGCTTTCAAAAAACAATCCGCTTGAGGTTAATTTCTATCATCACATAGAAGAAGAGCCGCAATTTGTTTCACTAAAATTATTCCATCTTGGCGATGCGCTTGAACTATCACAGCGCGTACCCTTGTTGGAAAATATGGGCTTCCGCGTCATTGCCGAACAAACGTTAGAATTGCACAACGGTGCTGGCGAAACCGTATTCCTTCATGATATGGAACTTGAAAACGCCCATAAAACCAAGGTTGATCTTACAAAAATTGGCAAAAAATTGGCTGAAGCTTTTGAAGCCATTTGGGCAGAAGATGCTGATGATGATGCGTTTAATGGCTTAATTCAATCAGCTGGGCTTGATTGGCGCGAAATAGTTATCATGCGTGCTTATGGTCGTTATTTGCAGCAAGCTGGTATTCCTTATTCACAGGATAACCTTGCACGCGCGCTCAATAACTTCCCCAATATTACCCGCGATCTTTATAGTCTTTTCCGCCTGCGCTTTGATCCTACTTGCCCTCATCATGGCAATGAGGCAAAAGAAACTGAAGTACGTGATCGTATTGAGCTCGAATTGCAAGATGTGCCAACCCTTGATGATGATCGTATTTTACGTTCATTCCGCACTTTGATAGCGGCAAGTTTGCGCACTAATGCCTATAAGCGCGAAGCTGATGGTAGCGAACGCAAAACCCTTGCCTTCAAGCTTGATCCGCATTTGATTGATATTTTACCTGATCCGCGTCCATATCGTGAAATTTTTGTTTATGGACCAGCGGTTGAAGGTGTGCATTTACGCTTTGGCCCTGTAGCGCGTGGTGGTCTACGCTGGTCTGATCGCCGGCAAGATTACCGGACCGAGGTTCTTGGTCTTGTCAAAGCCCAGCAAGTTAAAAATGCGGTGATTGTACCTGTTGGCTCAAAAGGTGGTTTTTATCCCCATCACTTGCCAGTAACCAATGACCGTGCTGCCATTGGTGAAGCTGCTCGCCAAGCCTATATCATCTATATTACCGCCATGCTTTCCATCACCGATAATATTATTGATGGCAAGGTCGTTGCGGCAAAAGATATTATCCGCCATGATGGTGATGATCCATATTTTGTTGTTGCTGCTGATAAGGGTACAGCAACATTTTCAGATACGGCTAATGCCATTAGTGAAGCCAATGATTTCTGGCTAGATGATGCCTTTGCCTCCGGCGGTTCTGCTGGCTATGACCATAAAGCCATGGGCATTACCGCAAAAGGCGCTTGGGAAGCGGTAAAACGCCACTTCCGTGAGTTTGATCACGATATTCAAACCCAAGATTTTAGTGCAGTTGGCGTTGGCGATATGTCAGGTGACGTATTTGGCAATGGTATGTTGCTATCAACCAAAACTCGCCTTGTCGCGGCTTTTGACCACCGCGATATTTTCATTGATCCAAATCCTGATACCGATGCAAGCTTTGCTGAGCGTGAGCGGTTGTTTAACCTACCTCGCACAAGCTGGCAGGATTATGATAAGCAAAAAATCTCAAATGGCGGCGGTGTTTACTCCCGCTCGCTAAAAACCATTACCTTATCCCCAGAAGCTGCTAAAGCTATTGGCTTTAACAAAACGAGCGGCACGCCGTTTGAAATCATCAATGCTATTTTGCAAGCACCTGTTGATCTTTTATGGTTTGGCGGTATCGGTACTTATATTCGCGGATCAGGTGAAAATGATGCGCAAGTTGGCGATCATGCTAACGATGCTATCCGTATTACCGGCTCACAAATCCGAGCAAAAGTGGTTGGTGAAGGTGCTAATCTTGGCATGACCCAGCGCGGCCGCATTGAATATTCAATGAAAGGTGGACGTTGCAATACCGATGCAATTGATAATTCTGCCGGCGTTAATTGTTCTGACGTTGAAGTGAATATCAAAATCGCATTAGCAAGCGCCATGCGCCAAGGTAAACTGAGCCGTCCTGATCGCAATATTTTGCTAAAAAGCATGACCGATGACGTGTCAAACCTTGTTTTGCGCAATAATTATTTGCAACCGCTAACCCTTTCTTTAGCGGAAAAACGCGCAGTGATTGACTTGCCTTATCAAATCCGCTTCATGCATGATTTGGAACGGGTAAAACTGCTTGATCGCCGCGTTGAAGTCCTACCAGATAATGAAGCCTTGGCTGATCGCCAAGCAAAGAGAATTGGCTTAACCCGTCCCGAATTATCGGTTATCATGGCTTATGCTAAGATTACTTTGCAAGCGGAAATTGCAACCAATCCACTTTCAGAAGATCCATATTTTGAAACTGCATTGTTTAATTATTTCCCACCAGCAATGCGCGAAAAATATGCCGAGGAAATCAGCAACCACCAATTACGCCGCGATATTATTGCAACATTGCTTGCCAATGATGTAGTTAATCGTGGTGGGCCGACATTTGTCAATCGCTTACAAGACAAAACTGGCCATTCAGCCGAATCGGTTATTCGCGCCTTTGTTTTGGTGCGCGACAGTTTTGACTTAAATTCGCTTTATGCTGAAATTGATGCGCTTGATAATAAAGTACCAGGCCTTGTGCAAAATAGTTTCTACGCGGCTATTTCGCGCATGATGTTTGCAGTTACCAGCTGGTTATTACAAAATGTCAAATTGGATAAGCCATTAAATGAGCATATCCAGTCAATGACCGAAGCACGCATGGCTATTGAGCCGCAATTGGAAACGCTAATCCCTGATTATATGCGTGAACAAATGATACAAGTAGCAGCAGAGTTTGAGGCACAAGGCGCACCAAATGCTCTTGCTAAACGCCTTGCAATGCTGGAAACGGCATCAGTTGTACCTGACATTGCTTTGGTAGCCTATCAAACTGGTTCCGACCTTATTCGTGCAGCACAAACTTATTTCAAACTTGCTGAAATATTCCGTATTAACCGCATTGAAAATGCTAGCCGCACCATACCCGTGGTTGACTATTATGATGGCATGGCGTTGGCGCAGGCCAATGATAGCATTATTGATGCGCTGCGCCGCATGGTGATGAAAGCCTTGCGTGACTTTAACGACGCTGAAAATCCAGCCCAAAGCTGGCTTGAAGCCGAAGGCAGCCATGTTGAAGCTATCATTAATCGGATGAATACACTGATTGAGGGGGATCTTAATATTTCTCGCTTTAGTGTTGCAGCAGGCATGATGGCAGACTTGGTGCGTAAAAACAGTTAACGAGAATAGAATAAAATTGAGTCGAACCACTACTGGTCGTATTTAACCAGTAGTGGTTCAATTTTATACCAAAATGGAAAATATCTATATTTTTTCACGGCAGCCCGAATGCGACAGCGAAAACTATATGGCAGTTAAGATTGTCATCAGTGTTATTTAAATTTCAATCGGCCTTTATGATTAAGTCATCCGTTGGTAACAAATTGGCGTCGTCTCACGCCCAAGCCAATAAATCCATAATCGGTCACAATGATCACAATGTATCATGTTTTTTAGTATTACTTGCATTTCATCTATTGTAAAATGGTCAGAATAGTTATCATAAAGCACATCAGAAATTAAAAATTTATTCTGTATCTCATTTTCACAGCCTATTTTATTTCCACATTTACAAATAAACTCTGATTTATTGGCAATAAATTCATCATGCTTATATTTTTCAATTGAGTATATATGTGGCTCTTTTTGAAAACCGTCACAAAAAAACGATAACCGCCCACAATTATTGCAATGCAACAGACTTTTAAACGCTATATACAATTCATCTTTTAAATCTTTATACCAAAAATTGCAAAATTGTGATTTATCAATTGTCAACCACTCTATGGGGTTTGGGATTAAACTATAACGTAGTATTTCACCGCACTCGCAGATTATTTTGGGCATTTATTTATCCATAATTACTATAATAATATTTGTAACACCTGTACCTATAACGCTAGCAAGTGGATTTCTTATTTTTTCAACAATTACACTTGCTTGAAGAGGTCTATAATAATTCTCATATTCTAAGTATTTTTATTCAAATATTTTGTAATCAGGAAAAGTCTCTTTATATATAGACGCTGCATAAAACTTTACTGCCATCAAGCAATCATTATAATTTATCATCTCCAAGTATTTACCATTATAAGAATAAAAATTATAATTAGAAGTTGCAAAAATATCATTTAACGCAACATTATTATATTGTGAAATATTAAAAGCACATGCAATTTTATTGTAGATATCAGATTTTTTATCAATTTTATTCGGCAATAAATTACTGACATCATTATTATATACAAAACTATAATTGATTGGCTTTTTGCTGATATATAATATGTAATTATCATTGTCCTTTTTTATTACAAAAGGTGCATTAAACTCATATAATATATTGTTGGGTGGCATATAAGCTATAAATTCAAACATAATAAAATACTTCCCATGCTTTATTTGCCATTATATTTAAAAAACAATGTATTTAATAAACAATATAAATATGTTTTAATTAAATTCACAAAAAAGTTTAAAATGTCTATGATGGTTTTTGTAATATTTTTATTAATCATTTCATCCAATCTGAAAAAATGAGAATGCCTAAATCCTGCTTTGGTTTAAAGTTTTTTGCCCGTATTTCAAATTGTGTCGCGCTTATCTTTTTGACATTATCACCACAAAAACTGAGTAGATTATCTTGTTTCCCCTTATCAACAACAAGACGAAAATCCCCAATTGTTCCTCCAGCCCAATTACCACCAGTTTGTAAAATATAGCCAATATTTGTTAAATGGACACTTTTATATCCTAGTTTCATTTTCTGTTTTAATGCTGATTTAAAAGTCTTATCAAGGCAATAGGCTTTATCATAGTCTATAGTACCATCAATCAGGTGTTCAATAGCTTGTGGAACACCCGTACCCACCATTGGCGTGTATGCATGCCGCACCTTTATTATTTTTCCTGCAGGAAATATTTGCTCCCAGTAAAAGGCATGAAGCATAAAAATACTATTTTTATCATAGCCATCTACATATTCTCGTCTCAATCTTTCGCGCTCCGCACCGCGTGCAACTTCTTTATGATATTTAGTTGAAGCCTCCTTACCATTTATCCAAACATGAAAATCAATATTACCTTCAGCCAAATCTCTTTGTGCATTCAAAATGCGGGAATCAACGATGATAAGGGGCGGCAAAGGAAAAAAAAACGTCGTTTTAATATCTTTATCGGATGTATTTTTAAAAACGTAATAAACTTCAATTTTATCTGCCGAAATATAAAGTTCTTCTGAAACCATCTCAATGTATTCATTTTTTTTAACACCAATCCACCAGCAGCAAAATAACCTTCAGTATCATTGGCCAATGTACTAAGTGGATAAGCAAAAAATAAAAATAAAAAATAGACGATCATTTTCATATGATTTAACACCACGATTGTCTCTTCCCCCTCTTCTTTCTATCAACTTATATTGTCTGCCCTTGATACAAAGCTGCTATAAAACTTAAAAATGTAACATTCGTTTAAATAGCAAAAATTTCCGGCTATAGGCTGAAATAAAAACAAAAATACCTAAACAACAAAATATGCTTCAAGTATGGGTATTTTATGCTACTCTACCTTTAATTTAGTTGTTTTGCCAAGGCCTATATGACTGCTTGTATACAACCTATACGGGATTTATCATTTCCCCCTCACTTAACGCATATTTAGCCTTGGAAATGCGGTTGGGTGGGGATATAAATGATCAAAATTGCACCTCTCGAATTTAATATTATTAAACATCTTTGATATTTAGGTGTAATTTGCAAAGTAAAAAAGCCATTTCCTAAAAACATGATTAAAAAAATTAATTAGCCGATTAATTTATTTGACAAAGATCATTTTACACCCTATAGTTGTAATGCCATTATATGATATCCTGCATGTAATGACGGCAGATAGGTGCCCCGCAATTTACCATCTGTCATCCCGGCCCAGGAGATAATCCGGATGCTTTTGCATCCGGATTATTATTTTGAAGCAATGATAAAAAAGCCCGTCTTTCCCTTTTTATATGCCGGTAATAGGCTTCACGCTCCAATTTATCAGCGGCCAATACTAAGTTAGGGCGATTATGCAACCTACAAACAGAGCCGTTTGAAGATTATATCTACAAGCGACATATATAAGCTACAGATATATTGTAGATATTAGTAGGCAAGGCCTTAGTGTCTAGCACTATTTTTTCCTGACCTTAACAATGATTAAGTAGCTTAAGGTAACAAAACTGATAATAGCCGCACCATAAATTAGATAGATTGAAAGACCATAAACCTGATTAAGATTAACATTGTTTTGTGCAAGGCAAGAATTAAAGGATTTATTTATATTATTTTCTACCAATAATAAAACACGAAACGCCGAGGAAAAGCCACAAAACAATTGTGTAAGACTGGTATGGATCGTTCGTATAACAGGCATTATAGCAAAAAAAATGCCAAAAATAATGCTTGTGACCATCATCCAATAAGAGCCAATACGCCAGATTTTATATTGATGGCGAAAAAGGAAACTTATTGCGAGGGCTGCCGGCAAAGCAATAAAAAATATCCAAATGATTGGCGCAAAACTTGCTTGCCATAATGTTTCACCACCCCAAAAAAACGACTTTGCTTGGCTTTTTGGATATTGGTAGGTGGTTATGGCTGCGCCGATGATACAGGCAATGATTGTAAAACTTACAATATTAAAAAGGCGCTCGACACGGCTCAATGCTGGTATGCAGCTTTCAAAACTATTTTTTTCTTGCATTTTTATCCTCTATCATATATCAATCATAAATTATAAATGAACAGTGTTCAAACATATTTTAAAAATAGGATATTTTAATAAGTAAATATCTTAATTACATTGTGGAGAATTATAAAAATTACATAATTATCAGATGGTTAGTTTTTTTAAAAATCCATTGGTCGCGCAAAAATTGAATAAGGAATACTTACAAACTGATGTTGCCGTTGCTTATTTATAATTTGGTTTGTTGCGTAGCTTGAAAAATAATTTTAACCCCTTGGAAACCATAAAATAAAAGAAAACACTTTTCGGCTTAAAATATGAAACTTGATTTCATTATTTAAATCAAATTTTACACTTATTGCCGACAATGATGGTGTTTTCTTTTTGACTTTCAGGTAATATGGTTAATCTTGACCACCGGAATCGTGAAAACAAGGCGGGGTTTATATTGGAGTTTTATAACGTGTTTTTAGGTCATCACTTACGAAGCGGCACAAAAAAAATAATTACTGCTGCACTTTTATCAGCCGCATCATTTGCCGCGCTACCCGCTATGGCTGCCGATTATAATAGCGGCAATAGTTACAATAATAACGGCTATAGTAATAATAGCAGTGGCTATAATGATGGCATTGCTATGCCGCAAGAAAAAGCACATTTTTGGTCTGGTAACTGGTCCCTTACCTTAGGTGGTTCGGCTTATAGTGCCCCCAGCTATGAAGGTGATTCTAAGAACGAATTTAAATTTGCGCCGATTTTTTCAATTGGCCGCACCGGTTCTGAGGCGCGCTTTTCCTCACGTAATGATAATCCTTCCTTTGGTCTCATTTCTTCGGGTCCATTTAATGCTGGTATTGTTGGTAAGATTATTTGGCAGCGTGATGGCGGCACATCGGATGATCTAAAGGGTATGAAACGTGTTAAACTCGGCGGTGAAGCAGGTCTTTTCGCTGAGCTTTATCCTGTTGATTGGATGCGCGCGCGTGTTGAAGTGCGCCACGGTATTCGCTCTCACCAAGGGGTTGTTGCTGATATCGCCGTTGATGCTTTCCACGATGTTACGCCAACCGTTCGCGTTTCAGCCGGCCCAAGAATGTTTGTTGCTTCAAAAGATTATTATGAAGCGTTTTATGGTGTAGATGAAATTCGCGCACCATTAACCGGCCTCAAGCCTTATAATCCAAAAGGCGGCATTGGCTCAGTTGGTGCTGGCGGTGCGGTGACTTGGAAAACCACTGACAAGATCACCACCAGTCTTTTTGCTGAATATGATCGTTTAACCGGTCCTGCGGCCGATTCTAGCCTTGTTAAGCAGCGCGGCTCTAAAAACCAATTCACCGTTGGTGTATCAGGTAGCTACCGTTTTGACTTCACTCTTGATTAAGAGTTAAACATTAATGCATAAATAAAGCGCTTGTGTTTGTTTCACATAAGCGCTTTTTATTTTTTCCTATAGTTTGCTATTGCTAAGCTTAGAGCGTTTTCCGAAAAGTGTGAAGCGGTTTTTGGATAAAAACGCGGTGTAAACAATGGATTAGAGCGCCGATCTGATTCAATCAGATCGAAATGCGCTCTAATGCGCGGTATTTTTTTCCTTGTAGGCATCGACAGCGGTTTTAATCGCTATACGAGCCGCAGCCGCATCCTCAAAGCCATTTAACTCAACTTTTTTACGCCCTTCGGGTAAATTCTTGTAAATGGCGAAAAATTGCTCAAGCCGTAAAACTTCAATTTCTGGTAAGTCTTTAAGCTCTTTTATAGTGTCATAGGTTGGATCAATTTTTGATGTTGGCACCGCAACGATCTTATCATCAGTTTCGCCGCCATCAATCATTTTTAACATGCCTATCGGGCGTACTTTAATGGCTGCACCTGGCATAATTGGGCTGCGAGTATAAACAATGACGTCAAGAGGATCACCATCACCAGCAAGACTGCTTGGCACTGAACCATAATTGGCAGGATAAACCACAGGCATAGATTGGAAGCGGTCAACAAAAATAAGCCCGCTTTCCTTATCAATTTCATATTTTACATTACTGCCCTGCGGTATTTCAATAACAGCGACAAATTCGTCTGGAACCTTGTCACTTTGCGGTAAGTGATCAAGATGCACTTGTGCAAAAGCAGATAAAGCAGACATAGAAACCAGCGCCCCAATTGCGCAAATACGAAAAATTTTTAACATAACGACCTCGTCATTCTAAATACCATTAAGTGTTATCGTCATGACATTGCAGTTTCATGACAAAACACAGGCGCGATAGAACAAGCGTTAAATTAGGGGCAGCCCCTAATTCGTTAGGTGTCTTAATAAACCAAGCATCTTAAATCTTTACGTATCTGCTGTCGATAGGGCCTCTAAACTTTACCTTTAGTAAATTTATGTAACCAACGGCGAATAAGGTAACTGGCAATGGAGCCTATAGGTGGCAAGTTAAAACCTTGCGGATGTTTTTCAAGTAGCATGCTATTTACTTCTGCACGATCAAACCATTGAGCCGAGGCTATTTCACTATCATCAATGAAAATATCATCATTAAGGGCATCAGCAAAACTGCCAAGCATTAAGGCTTGCGGAAAAGGCCATGGCTGGCTTGCAATATAGGTAACCTCACCGATTTTAACCCGCACTTCTTCAAATACTTCTCGCCGCACGGCTGCTTCAAAGGTTTCGCCCTGCTCAACAAAACCAGCTAAGCAAGAATAACGCTTTTCGGTGAAATTATGATTATGGGCTAAAAGACATTTATCCCGGCGCGTTACCAACATAATTGCAATAGGGTCAACACGTGGGAAATGCTCAGCACCGCAGCTACTACAACTACGCCGATTGCCACCGCCGCGCATCACCGTTTCACCACCACAGCGCGCGCAAAAACCATTATTATCATGCCAATTTAATAAGGATGAGGCTTGCGCCAAAGCACCAACGAAAGGTGCCGCAATTTTTGTATCCGCATAAAGACCACGTAAATTACTGGCAATAAACGGCTCGGTTAAATCATCAATCTGGATATCACTATGGGCAGCAAGAACCGAACGGCCACGATATTGTCCAAGATAAACGGCACTTTTCCAATCGGGATCAAATTGCTGGACTTCGTCAAGAGCAAGTAATGGCGTATCTTCCTTTTGTACGACAAGACCATTTACAAACAATATTATTAAGCTTTCGGCAGTTTTTAGCGCAAGCTCCACACAATCATCGCTGCGCTTTTCAGAATCGCGGATAATTGGATTACCAGTAAAAGCAATATTTGAAAAAGAAATTGGTGCTGGCATATCATTCCCCCGAAAACTGCAATATTACAAATAAAAGAATGCCTTGACGTCTACAGGCTAAACTAAATAAGCCTATTTGATCCTAAGCACAGATGAACAGAATTTACAGAACAAAGCATCTTGTGTTTGCTCGTTCTATTCTACATATGTCAGCATTTAAAAATTTCATCAGCAAAGACAAACTTTTTAAAATGATCGATATTTAAAAGCTATTAAATAGGTTAATCGGGTTTTCTAAAAATAGATTAACCTCCTGTAAAATCTACTTAAAATCATATAATTTTTGCCTTTTTTAGCTTTACCGTAACTTTATTTTTCTTTTTTAATTAAGCTCATCATTCCCTAAAGCATGTTTGATTTTATCCATTATAGTAAAGGCAGCCTCATCATCATAAGCTGTTTTTCCTGCAACGCCCCAAACTGGCCCTGGCCAATTTGCATCATTTTCACAGCGTGCAATAATGTGAATATGCAATTGCCGCACCATATTACCAAGCGCACCAGTATTAATTTTTGTATTGGGAAAAATTTTATGCAAAGCTTGCGATACACTCATTATTTCTGCAAAAATTGCGCTTTGGCTTTGCGCATCCAGCATATGCAATTCCACAGCATTAGCGATTCTTGGAATAAGAACCAACCATGGCCAACGGCTATCATCTAGCAGGCGTAAATCGCAAATATTCATGGAACAGATCAGTTTTGTGTCGTTTTCTAAGCGATTATCAAGAGAAAATTGACTATTCATTGTATTTTCTTACCATTTTTTAAAAATCAATACTTGCTTTTTGCGCTTAAATTGACGATATGACAAGTGGGAAGCTGGTGGTGGACGAACCACTCGCCAATCGGGTCAGGTCCGGAAGGAAGCAGCCCTAACGAATCTGGGTCGGGTCACCGAGCCAGTTTCCCACCTGTTTTAAGCTTTGCAGCTCATCATTTACCATATTGGATTTGGATATTTCGGCTGTGTAAATCGCAATTTTTTTGCAAATAAATAAATTGCAAAGCTGTTGGCAAAATGCCATAAATCTAGAAATATTTTAGCCAACCTTTTTTCAGATATTTGGATTGATAGCATGGACAATAATACGGCAGAACAAGCTTATCGCGTTCTTGCCCGCAAATATCGTCCGCAAGATTTTTCTGATCTTATCGGCCAAGAACCGATGGTGCGCACCCTTACTAATGCCTTTGAGGCTGGGCGCATTGCGCAAGCATGGATGCTAACGGGTGTACGCGGTGTGGGTAAAACCACCACTGCTCGTATTTTGGCGCGCGCTCTTAATTATAAAACCAACACTATCGACCGCCCAACCATTGATTTATCGGTGATGGGTGAGCATTGCCAAGCCATTATGGAAGGCCGCCATGTCGATGTGGTTGAGATGGATGCTGCCTCCCATACCGGTATTGATGATATCCGCGAAATTATTGAACAAGTGCGTTATCGCCCTGTTTCAGCACGCTATAAAGTCTATATCATCGATGAGGTGCATATGCTTTCAACGCAGGCCTTTAATGGTTTGCTAAAAACATTGGAAGAGCCACCACCTCATGTGAAGTTCATTTTTGCAACCACCGAGATTCGTAAAGTTCCAATTACGGTATTAAGTCGTTGTCAGCGCTTTGATTTACGCCGCATCGATTCTGCGACCTTGACCCAGCATTTGCAAAAAATATCGGCTGCTGAGAATATTGCCGTTGATAGCGAAGCTTTGGCGATGATTGCGCGCGCCGGTGAAGGATCAGTGCGCGATGCTTTGTCCATCCTTGATCAAGCTATTGCTCACGGTGCTGGCAGCGTTCATATTGAAGCGGTTCGCTCAATGCTTGGCCTTGCTGATCGCGCTCGTATCATTGACCTATTCGAGCTTATTATGAGTGGGGATATTGCTGGGGCTTTGCAAGAATTTAAAGGTCAATATGATGCCGGTGCTGATCCGGTCGTGATTTTGACCGAGCTTGCCGACTTCAATCACTTGGTAACCCGCTTGCGCTTTACCCCACAATTGCTTGAGGATGTGTCGCTTTCTGAAGAAGAGCGTCGTCGTGGCGCAGACTTTGCTAGCAAACTTTCTATCCGCACCTTATCACGCAATTGGCAAATGCTGTTAAAAGGTATTAGCGAAGCTGATAATGCACCACGCCCCTTGCAAGCGGCCGAAATGCTGCTTATTCGGCTGGCTCATGCAGCCGATTTACCAACAATTGATGAAGCGTTAAAAGCTATTGCAGATGGTAAAACTTCGGATATCACATTGAACCAAATGGCTGTCGCCCTGCAAAAGGCAGCGCCCAAACAACTAGCTGCACCACAAAGCGCAAACGTAATAAGTCCAAATGGGCAAAACAAAATTGAGCAAACTCCTGCTCTGCAACCCTTGCCACCAGTTGAGAATGCTGCAAATGTGGCCATAGAAACAACCACTCAATTAGATAATACTGGCTTAGATAATAAAAATCATGAGCAAGCACCAGTGGATAAGCAATCAGCTTTAATCCCACAAGTAGAAGACAAGGTTGAAGAAAAGACGCAAGTTCCTGATGCAGTGAAAGATGAAGGCGTTGCACCGCTTTCCACCGTTGATGAATTAGACGGTTCTTCATCAGTTGAAGAAAACTCGCCTTTAAGCGACAAGCAACAAGCGGCAACACAAGAGCCTAAGGTTGAGGTTTTACAACAGCCTGAAATTGAACAACCTCAAAATCAGCAAAATGAAAGTGAAGCGCAGGGTGCAGCCTCTATTGATGGGCAAGTAAAAAGCGAAAAAAAAAAGCCTGAAATAAAGCGCTTTAATGATCTAATCACGCTTGCTGATGAAAATCGCGATTTGCATTTTAAATTTTATTTAAAAGAATATGTACGGCCAATAACCGTCAAGCAAGGCGTGTTGGAATATGTACCAACGGATGATGCACCACGTAATCTTTCAACTATTATCACCAAGACTTTATTAGAATGGACGGGAGAGCGTTGGGCGGTAACTGCATTGCGAGAAGGCGGTGGCATGACAATGGCTGAAGCCGAACAAGCCCATCGTGATGAACTTTTATCAGATGCTGAAGCTGACCCGGATGTTGGTCGGATTTTAGCGCATTTTCCCGGTGCAAAAATTGTTGATGTGCGGTTAAATAATATCGAGCTGGAAGATGAAAGCGCTGACGATATTGACTTAAGCGATGAGCATGCCGATATGGAAGAAGAATAAACTTTAGCATTAAGCTATGGTTCGGTGAATATTTTAAGGAGTTATTAATGCGCGACATGATGGGCATGATGAAAAAGGCCAAAGAAATGCAGGCCAAAATGCAAGAAATGCAAGACGAAATGGCCAATATGGAAGTAACTGCCACATCTGGCGGTGGCATGGTCAGTGTCACATTATCTGGTCAAGGGCTGATTAAGGCTATTAAAATCGATCCCTCGCTTAATAAACCTGAAGATACCGAAATTTTGGAAGATCTTATCATGGCTGCCCACAATGAAGCTAAAGGCAAAATTGAGGCTGCAATGGCGCAAAAAACTCAAGAAATGACAGCAGGTCTGCCAATTCCTCCTGGCTTTAAATTGCCATTTTGATTTTTTGACAAAATAATTCTTAAAAAAGCCCATTGATTGTCAAACGATCATTGGGCTTTTTTTATATAAGACACTGAATTTATTTGATCTTTACATATTCCCTAAACATGTTTTCACAAAAATAAAAAATTATTTACTTTTTGTAAACTTTTTTTGGAACCTTTTGCCAGCTAAGCCGTTATCGATGCAAGAACGCTGACAAATGGCAAAAAAGCCAACCTTTACTAAAAAGGCAGCTTAAACAATTAACCAAACAACCCGGAAGAATTTAACAATAGGAAGTCAAAAGCTTTTCCCGTTAACGATCTAACCTTGTCAAAATTTGAAGCATTTAAGCGCGAAACGAGTTTTCGCGAATAGAGAAGCTTTGTTTAAAATTAAGGTTTGAGCGGTTCTTCCATAAAAATTTAAGGATAAAGATCATGAACCGTTTTGCAAAATCAATCATCGCTGCTTCAACTCTAGCAATTGCTGTAATCGGTAGCGCGCTTTCAGCACAAGCAACCACAATTTCAGCCCCTGCCTTATCATTGCATAATGCACCTGCATCAAGTGCAGCTGTAACAAGCAATATTGCTAAGGGGACACAAGTTAATGTTGGTGTTTGTAATTCAGCTTGGTGCTATGTAACTGCTGGCAACCAAAAAGGTTGGGTTGAAACCAACAAGCTTTCAGGCCAATTGGCTGCAGCAAATAGCCAAGCTCGTTCAATGAGTGCGGGTGGTGCAACTGGTAGTGCGGGCGCAACAGGTGGCCGTACTGCTTCTGCTGGCTTAAACATCTCAATCACTATTGTTCCTGAACAATCAGAAGCAAAAGCTGCTAATCACAATCGCATCAATGTTGCTAAAATTGCACCACAACATTTGCGTTAAGAATTTTTTTTATCCCCGTTAGCTATAATAAAGCTAACCACTTGGCCTATCTGATTTCATGATCGATCAGATAGGTCTTTTTGTATGTGATGTCCGCAATATCTTCTTTTAGATTTTGAAAGTCATATTTCTTAGTAAACTTAAATTTTAAATTTATACTATGATTTATTTTTATGATGAATCGCAAAATTTTTTGAAGTTTAATTGAATAAACTGTTTAGAATACGACTTAATCCTTTTTGCATTATTTTAAATACCTTCACTATGATAGCTTTTAACCTTAAGCAAAATCTTATCTTTTTAACGAAATGTAGATTGCCAAAAGTGTTGAGATAGTCATAATAATAAAGGGTGTTTTTAAATCTAGGCTAATAAAGCCAGGAGGTTGATTTGCAAAAACTTTATCCAAATGCTGTTGAAGCACTGGCAGGGCTTTTATCCGATGGCCAGACGCTAATGTGTGGTGGCTTCGGGCTATGTGGTATTCCTGAAACTCTTATTGATGCAGTTAAATTATCGGGAGTAAAAAATCTAACCGTTATTTCTAATAATGCCGGTGTAGATGGTATTGGTCTTGGTCGACTGCTAGAGACCAAACAAATTAGCAAAATGATTTCCTCTTATGTTGGTGAAAACAAACTTTTTGCTGAACAGTATCTTAACAATGAATTGGAAGTTGAGTTTAATCCGCAAGGGACACTTGCTGAGCGTATCCGCGCTGGCGGCGCTGGCATTCCTGGCTTTTACACCAAAACTGGCGTTGGCACTATAATTGCTGAAGGTAAAGAGCTTAAGGATTTCAATGGCGAAACTTACGTCATGGAAACCGGTCTTTTTGCTGATATTGCGCTTGTTCATGCCCATACTGGTGATAAAGAAGGTAATCTTGTTTACCGCAAGACTGCACGCAATTTTAATCCCGTGATGGCAACAGCTGCTAAAATCACCATCGCTGAAGTTGAGCATCTTGTTGAAGCTGGTGATATTGACCCAGATCACATTCATACCCCCGGTATTTATGTATCGCGCCTTGTTTATGAAAAAAATCCAGTAAAGCATATTGAACAAAGAACCACTCGCCCACGGGAAGGAGCATAAATATGGCTTGGACAAGAGAACAAATGGCTCAACGTGCGGCGCAAGAATTGCAGGATGGCTTTTACGTTAATTTAGGTATTGGTATTCCAACCCTTGTTGCCAATTACATTCCAGCTGGTATGGATGTGCAGCTTCAAAGTGAAAATGGCATGCTTGGCATGGGGCCATTCCCGTTTGAAGGAGAAGAGGATGCCGATCTTATTAATGCTGGAAAGCAAACCGTAACCGAGCTACCAACCACCAGCTATTTTTCAAGCGCTGAAAGCTTTGCCATGATCCGCGGTGGTCATATGAACCTTTCGATCCTTGGTGCAATGCAAGTTTCACAAAGCGGCGATATTGCCAATTGGATGATTCCTGGCAAAATGGTCAAGGGTATGGGCGGCGCAATGGATCTTGTGGCAGGCGTAAAACGCGTTGTAGTCGTTATGGAACACGAAGCCAAAGGCCAGCCCAAATTATTAAAGCAGTGCAACCTACCTTTGACGGGTGCACGCTGTGTTGATTTGGTAATTACCGACCTTGGTGTCTTTGAAGTTGCCCGCCACGGCGCCGCTAAAATGACCTTAATTGAACTTGCTGATGACGTGTCTATTGATGAAATAAAAGCCAAAACAGAAGCCGAATTTGACGTTGCACTTTAAATATTAGCGTTAAGATGAAATTGTTTACTCATTTTAATCTTAAAATATTTTTGCAAACAAATTTTACGACTTTTATCAAATAATATTAGTTAGAGCATTTTTTACCCCAAGGGAAAACAAAAGTGCTCTAAGTTTCGAACCTATGCTAATTCCCTATAGCTTTACGCAGAAAAGAGTGTTTTATGACAAAGTTTACGGCCTCTTCTCCGGCCTCTTCTCCAGCCTCTTCTATTGTGATTGCATCCGCCGCTCGTACACCAGTCGGATCGTTTAATGGTGCTTTATCTTCACTACCGGCCCATGAACTTGGCAAGGCTGTCATTGAAGCGGTATTGGAGCGCGCAAATGTTGCCCCCGAAGCGGTTGATGAAGTTATTTTTGGACAGGTATTAACCGCTCTTGGCGGTCAAAATCCAGTGCGCCAAGCTGCTCTTTTAGCTGGACTTCGCCAAGAAAGTACCGCCTTTGGAATAAACCAGCTTTGTGGATCGGGACTTCGCGCCGTGGCGCTTGGCATGCAACAAATTGCAACCGGTGCGGCCGATATTATTATTGCGGGCGGACAAGAATCCATGTCTCAGGCACCCCATGCTGCTCATTTACGGCAAGGCATAAAAATGGGCGATGGAGCCTTTATCGATACAATGATTTATGATGGCTTACGCGATGCCTTTCACAATTATCATATGGGAATTACTGCAGAAAATATCGCCCGCCAGTTTAACTTTAGCCGCGAACAACAAGATGAGTTTGCCTTAAAATCGCAGCATAAGGCAGAAGCTGCCCAAAATGCTGGTCGTTTCAAAGATGAAATTATACCAGTAACAATTAAGGGTCGCAAAGGAGATACAATTGTCAGCGATGATGAATATATTCGTCATGGTGCAACAATTGAGCAGTTGCAAAAATTACGTCCTGCCTTCGATAAACAAGGTACGGTAACAGCAGGGAATGCCTCTGGGATTAATGATGGCGCAGCAGCGGTATTGCTTATGAGCGCTGAAGAAGCAGAGCGCCGCAATATAACCCCGCTCGCCCGCATTATATCTTGGGCAACCGCTGGTGTTGATCCAGCAATTATGGGTACAGGACCAATACCTGCAACGCAAAAAGCCTTACAGCGTGCCGGCTGGACTCTTAATGATCTTGATCTCATCGAAGCGAATGAGGCCTTCGCATCTCAGGCCTTAAGTGTTTGCAACGGCCTTGGTTTTGATAATGCAAAAACCAATGTCAATGGTGGTGCAATAGCACTTGGCCATCCCATTGGGGCATCAGGTGCACGTATTTTAAATACATTATTATTTGAAATGCAACGCCGTGATGCCAAAAAAGGCTTGGCCACCTTATGCATTGGCGGTGGCATGGGCATTGCCATGTGTATTGAGCGATAAAATCACTTTTGCTTTAAAACCTATATGTTGACCAAAACTATATTCTGGTCAACATATAGGAAAATATTCGCCGCATATTTTCCATTAAACTATAATTTAAATAAAAACTAAACAACCTTGTTCCATCTTGTTATTTTCGATACGAAGCCCAACCACTTAGAATTTGCAATAGGGCTAAAATTCGTTTAAACAGGTTAAACTCCAATATTTGAATAAATATTTTAATAATATTAGTAATTAAGTATATAATTAATTACAGTTAAACTATAAATTTAGCTTTATTTCTCTAAAATTCTTTCTATTTAACTACGATTTAGTTTAAAATACCCAATTTCAGTGATAGACAATGGTACTTTAATAGTTTCTTATAGGCTTTAGCAAACATAATCATCATCACTTATAGCAAAAGAGCTCTTTGAACTTAATTGCTAAGGATTTGTATATTTCGGGGGCGTTCATACAAAAATTGAAGATCATGTTGTGGCAGGGGAAAGGTTTCCGATGAGCAGATATTCAAAACAGCTCGTCGGAAACGACTCTCAATAAAAATAGATTTAAAAAGCAAGATATAGCGGCTACATAGTTAGCATTATAAAATGTTTAGGCAAAAGCACATTTTTGCCTCTACTATGCAGAAACATAGTTTAAACCAATAAACTCAGTATTATAACAGTGTTAAGCGCTTAAAAGCACTTCGTCCGTTTCAATCTTTATAAAATGTCCGCTTTCTTTATCAAGCACCCATAATTCACCATACAGAATATCAAACCATGCAGCATGAAGTTGCAATAGTCCCGCTTCTTGACGCTTAGCAATCCACGGAAAAGTAGAAAGATTAGCAAGCGAATAACGTAGGGAAATGCGTTCCAACGCAGTTTGTCGCTCGGCCGCAGTCATTGACTTGTCACCGCTCACTGCCTCTGCCGATGGCTTTAACAAGCCCATCCAGCGGCCAATAAAATCATCTGACGACAAAGGCTTGCTATCCATGTCAAGTGCTGCACGAATACCACCACAGCGGCCATGCCCTAGAATGACAATATGCTTCACCTCTAAAGATTGCACAGCAAATTCAAGCGCTGCTGATGTTGCATGATATTCACCATCAGGTTGGAAAGGTGGCACTTGGTTTGCGATATTACGCATGACAAATACTTCACCAGGATCTGTATCAAAAATGATTTCCGGTGCTGCTCGTGAATCGCAACAAGCAATCATCATAACCTCGGGCTTTTGCCCTTCAACAGCTAATTCTCTATAACGGATTCGCTCACTGCTAAAGCGCGTTTGTACGAAATTTTTATAACCATTTAGCAAATGTTCTGGAAACGCGTTCATTTTTGCCTCTATATCTTTTCAAATTCTGGACGATTTCATGGTGTCAAATCATAAACATTTTGTAAACGCCGACACTCATCGGATGGTTCCACCATTTTATCTATACCATTGATAAAGCGCGCAGGTTAATTTGCGAGTGGGGACCCATGAATAATGGATAGGTCTGTTCAAGCACTAATTCATTTGAATGTTTTTGCAAAGTTGCACAAAGGCAATCAAACACAGAAGCGGTTGTAAATTGTAAAGCACTTTTAACGCCCATGCCGGCAAGATAATGGCTTAAAAAAAGAGCCGATGTGAGATCACCTAAGCCATTCACTGGATCTTTAACCAAACGGTGCTCGGCAAGCCATATTTCATCGCTATGAATTAGCAAATTAGCTGTTGCATTTTTTAACATGGCGGCTGCAGATGTTACTAAGACAATATCAACACCTGTTTCGCGCGCGGCTTTAATAATATCATCATTGGTATCAAGTTTATGCCCAACCAACCATTCAAGCTCAGAACGGTTAGGTTTTAAAATATCACTGAGTGGGATAAGATGCGCTTTAATTGCTTTAGCTATATCTTCAGGGACATAAAGTCCTTGCTCATCAGCCATGACTGGGTCACATAAATAGGTTAAATCTGGCCGTTTTTGTTTTAATTGTTTTATTAATTGGGCTGCAATTTCTACTTGCTTGGCTGAGGCGAAATAACCTGTCATCACCGCATCAATTTCAGATGAATGGGGATTATTGGCAATATCTTTTGCAAATGTAGCAAAATCTTCTATTGGAATATTCAAACGATGAGCTGGCCCATGTCTGGGCTGCCAAGTCATTGTTACAGTTAAAAATGACCAAACATGGTGGCCAAGCGTTTCTAATGCAAAACCAGATGAGCGCGTACCAACCGTACCGCGAATGACATGACTTGAAATGAGCAATATGGTTTTACTCTGATCAATCACTTCCATATTTTGTGCTCCTGTTTAAAAATTTGTCGCTATTCCATTATTTGAGAGCATGTCTAGTTCATGTTAGAATAAATATGTATTCTGATTTATTATTGAGTCCTATTTTATCATAGACCTATTAGTGCCAGAATATATCGCGAGATAAAAGCCTTTTCTAGAATATTTTTAAATTCGCAAATTCTATCCGCATTTAAATTAAAAGAGTTCTGATAACCAAAGTCGCTCCCCCCAATTAATATGATATCGCATTTGATTTTATTAATGCTTTGCGCGGCTTTTTAATAATCTGCAATTTGTGGTGCAAGCTATATAAATTTATTCAACTTTAATGAAAACCATAGCACCATAAACTTACAGACGACGTCTTCGCCTTTCTGGATATGATAAATATCATTATATGTTATTGTTGATTTTTTATATTTTAAGTTTAAATAAAGTTGTATAACTCCACCGAGATTGAAATTATTCTATAATGACCATAGTTAAAAAAGCGCGCCGTATTGCTGGCTCTTTATATACCAAAAAAGAAGTTGAAGAAATATTTCATCGTTTTTCACTACAGCGCCCCAATCCCGAAAGTGAATTGCGTTATACCAATGCATACACCTTACTTGTTGCGGTTGCGCTATCAGCGCAAGCTACAGATATTAGTGTAAATAAAGCAACCAAGGATTTGTTTAAGATTGCAGATACACCAGAAAAAATGGTTGATCTTGGTGAGGAAGGTTTAGGCGATTATATTCGTACCATTGGGCTTTGGCGTAGCAAGGCTAAAAATGTAATAGCTCTATCTAAATCTTTGATTGCCAATTTTCATAGTCAAGTGCCAGATAGCCTTGATGCTTTGACCACCCTTGCTGGCGTTGGCAGAAAAACCGCCAATGTAGTGTTAAATATTATTTTTGACAAGCCGACCTTAGCTGTCGATACCCACATTTTCCGTATTGCTAATCGCCTTGGTCTTGCGCCGGGAAAAACGCCTGATGAGGTGGAGGAAAAATTATTAAAAATTATTCCAAAAGCCTATTTAAAAAATGCGCATCATTGGTTAATTTTGCATGGCCGCTATGTGTGTAAAGCTCGAACACCTGATTGTAAAGCATGTATTATAGCTGATATTTGCCAAGCTTCGGTAAAGACAAACGCAATCCCCGCACCTATTGTGGTGATAAATTAAAGGGTATTTTGTATTTGAACAAAACACCCCTTAATGGAAATTTAAGTTTTACCTCCTGTCAACGTTTAGCCACGTTGGATCGCCGGCCCACCGCGTGTGCCAATTGGCGCCTCTTGAAGATCATCCTGTTCGGCTCTTTCTTTGTCAATATCTGCCGTTGTCAACCTATATTCTTCTATTTTTGATAGGTCATCGCTTTCGTTAATAAGATCTTCCAAACTTTCATTGCTACCAATGCCACCATTGCGATATTGCAATTCATGAAGTCGTGCATATACACCGTTTTCCTTGGCGAGCAATTGGCCCTGTGTCCCCTGCTCAATGATATTGCCGTGTTGCATAACCACAATTTGATCAGCATTGGCAATGGTCGAAAGACGATGGGCAATAACGATTGTGGTACGGCCATCAGTCAAGCGATCTAAAGCCTGTTGCACCGATGCTTCAGATTCAGAATCAAGAGCACTAGTTGCCTCATCAAGAATGAGAATGCGTGCATTGCGCAGCATAGCGCGTGCAATGGCAATACGCTGACGTTGGCCACCGGAAAGGTTGCCGCCATTTTCGCCAATATCCGTATCATAACCATCACGCAATTTTATAATGAATTCGTGGGCATTAGCGTCTTTGGCTGCCGCAATGATTTCTTCATCGCTCGCATCTGGGCGCCCCATACTAATATTGTGTTTTACACTGCCTTTAAAAAGAAATGTATCTTGTCCGACATAAGACATTGCATCACGCAATGAAGTAAAGGTTACATCCTTGATATCTTGACCATCAACTGTAATTCTCCCCTGCGTTGGATCATAAAGACGCATGATCAAATTAATCATTGTGGACTTACCAGAGCCCGATGGTCCAACCAATGCTGTCATTTTGCCAGCTGGAATTGCTAAATTAATGCCATGAAGAACGTCATCGCCATCAGGATAAGCAAATTTTACATCTGTAAAACACACTTCACCTTTTGATGCGGTCAAAGTCTTTGCGTCTTTTGCTTCCGTCAAAGTTAAGGGATGATCCATAACAGCATAAAGCATTCGCACACCAATCATCATAGTCTCGAGTTTGACTCGGGTATTAGCAACGCGTTTTGCTGGCTCATAAGCAAGAAGCAACGCGGTAATAAACGACATTAATTCACCAGGTTTTGCACCATGGTCAATCACCATTACACTCGAAAATGCAATAACTACTGCAATGGCAATACCGGCAAGGGTTTCCATCACTGGCGCTGTTGCCGCACTATAAAATGCAATAGAATTAGATCTCGATTCTACGTCACTAATGGCACTATCCATCCGTGCTTGCATCTTTGGTTCAAGCGCAAAAGCTTTTAAAACGCGAATACCAACTGCAGTTTCTTGCATGATTTGGATAATAGCGGTTAACGATGCCATTTCCTTAGCCATGATTTTTTTTACTTTTTTGGTTAGCACGCGCACTCCCAAAAACGCTAAAGGTCCGACAACAAGAGATACTGTTGTCAAAAGCCAATTTTGATAAAGCATAACGGCTAATAGGCCGACAACTGATACCAAATCGCGTACATAAGTTGTTACTAATAAATCAATGACGCCACGAGCCATTTGTGAAAAATTGGTAACCATCATGAGCAAATCTGCTTGTGGATTTTTTTGGAAAAAAGAAACACCTTGCGATAAAATGCGTGCATAGACCTTCTTTTGCTGTTCAGCAACAACACTATTACCTGCTTTCGCCAGATAAAGTGAATTAAAAAATGTTGCAAAACCTTTTACAATAAAAAGGCAAGCTATAAAAACTGCCACCATGAAAACATGGCCTTTATTTTTATCAACAATCAGACCATTTACCATCGGGGCCATAATATAAGCACTATAAGAAGTGGCTGCTGCAATAACCAGCATAGCAACAATTGCCAAAAAATAATTATAGAAATGCTTGCGGAAATTTTCAGTGAGCAAGCGCTTAATCAATTTAATATCATTTTCAGACAATTTTTGTGTTCTTTTTACCATATTGGTCAAAATACCCTTTTATTTCTGTTGGCGCATTTTATCGGCAATGCGTTCAACTTTCAAGCCATGCATGAGTTAATCAAGACCGATCAAGTCTTTTATTTGATTGAGGTCTTAAAATATGGCTAATTAATTGTTTTTTCGCCTTTATTGTAACGACAATCACTATATCTTAAGGGACTCACAACAAGATTATGCTCATCTATTAGATGAATTTTTATGTAAATTTTAGAAAAAAATAATTTAAGTGACACTTAAGAACAATTGATCCTTGCGATTCTAATTCTTTTTGAATTAATTAATCGCAAATCTTGTTTTACCCTATATAACAATGCGTTTAATGGCTAAAGACCCAAACAGCGTGGAGTTTAAATAACTCATTTATAAAAGCAGTATGCTTGTTACGGATTTATAAAGTAAAAGGCGAGCGGATCATTATCCATATTTATATAGGCAGTCTTTAACTATTTTCTAGATTTATATTTTTTAAGACATCCCTTTATCTTGTCATAATCCGACTTACCTTAACCGATATTACCTTAAAAATCTTGTTTACACTAAAAAAGCGTGGTTGCTAGATTAGCCTTGAAGCCTTAGCCACCACGCATTTACAAATTATATTCCTTATTCCTCCCGCAATATTTCCATCAAGCTTTTATTCTTGATTTCGACATTTTGGTTCGCTTGCGGATTGATAGGGGCGGGTGGTGGTGGAAAATTATCATCACTATCACCATAATGATAGCCATTTTCATTATAGGGTGATGGGATATCATTATCATCAGGTAAGAGATCATTGCCACCAGGAACAGCATTTTCAATTTGGTAACTTGCCAAGAGATCCCGTATCGGCATATTTTTTTCGGCAACCCCCATATAGTCTTTCCAAACATTGACCGGAAGCCCACCTCCGCTTACCCCCTTCATCGGCTTGCCATCATCATTACCAAACCAAACACCAGTGACATAATCCGCCGTGTAGCCAATAAACCATGCATCACGCGAATTTTGGCTGGTACCGGTTTTACCGGCGGCAGGCCTGCCAATATTAGCGCGTTTCGCAGTTCCTGTTAAAATGGTTTGTTCAAGCATGGCATTCATCATGCCAACAATTTGCGGTTCAATAATACGGCTGCCACTTAATTCTCCAATATCATAAAGCACTTTGCCCTTAGTATCGGTAATGCGGCGAACAATATGAATTTGCGGTTTATAACCACCATTGCTTAATGGAACAAAAGCACCGGTCATTTCAATAAGACTAACTTCTGACGTACCAAGGGCAATTGATGCATTATCATTAAGGCCAGAATGGACACCAAGACGATGCGCGGTTTCAATAACCGCATCGGTGCCAACCTCCATAATCAATTGCGCGGCAACCGAATTTAACGAGTGGGAAAGTGCCGTTGTCAGTGTGACCTGCCCCATATATTTGCCGCCAGCATTGCGCGGTGTCCATTTACCAATTTTTACTGGTGCATCATTGCGAACCGAATTTGGCGTGCGCCCTTGCTCAAGCGCTGCCAGATAAACAAAAGGCTTGAAAGTTGAGCCGGGCTGACGGCGCGCATCGGTGGCGCGATTAAATTGGCTGTCAGCATAATTTGCACCGCCAATTAATGCGCGGATTGCACCGCTTTTATCAATCGATACCAGCGCGGCTTGCGAAACATTATTCTTTTTACCAGACGCTGATAATTGTGTAGTAATTGCTTTTTCAGCGGCTTTTTCAAAACCATAATCAATAGTGGTTTCAACAATAATATCACGGTCAGCTTCACCAATTAAAAATGGCAATTGGCTTACCACATAATCAGCCGCATAATTTTCACCGCCCGACCAATAAGACGCAGCTTTGACCATTGGTTCCGCAAGAGCAATTTGCAATTGCGTGTCATTAATCATATCTTCTTGACGCATAGCTGCAAGCACAAGTTTAGCGCGTGCATAGGCAGCTTCGGGGTTGCGCGCTGGCGAAAGACTGGACGGTGCTTTTAAGAGACCAGCAAGAGTTGCAGCTTCCAACAAGGTTACATCTTTAGCCGATTTATTAAAATAACGTCGTGAAGCAGCTTCGACGCCAAAAGCACCAGAGCCAAGATAAACACGGTTAAGATAAAGCTCGAGAATTTGATCTTTGCTCAGCTTTTGCTCTAGCCACAAAGCAATAAGCGCTTCCCTAACTTTACGATCAAGCGTGCGCTCGGACGACAAAAACAGGTTCTTCGCCAATTGCTGCGTGAGGGTTGAACCACCTTGCTTACCACGACCATTGGTAACATTGGTATAAACTGCACGGGCAATACCCACCGGATCAACACCATAATGGGAATTAAAACGCCGATCTTCGATTGCAACAACCGCCTTGCCAATCCACGGACTCATATTTTTTAGCGTGACAGCTTCACCACCGGTTGTACCACGATTAGCAATCAACTCGCCACCACGCGCAACAATACGCACATTGGGTGGGCGATCAGGAATTGTCCAAGTGGATAATTGTGGCATGCTCAGCCAGACATAGGTTATATAAGCGCCAAGAAAAATAACGCCCCATAGTCCTAAGACAAAGCTCCAATAAAAAATTCTGCCAAAAAAACTGCGTTGTTTTTTTGACTTACGCCGCTTTGGTGATGATGATTTTCCACCACTTGTTTTGGATTTTTTGCCTTTTTTTGTTGTTAGCTTTATAACACGATCATCCTCAGAAATGTGCATTAGGCCACCTTTTTGTGATTTGGAATTGATATTTAAAGGTTATTGCTAATGTCACAGAGTTAATTTCCTAAAATGATGATAGAGCATAAAAATTTTAAAAGCGTAAAGTCTGATAAAGATAAGTAATCGTCAAAACTTGACGTGATGCCTAAACCAGTTAACGCAAGTCGTAAAGCAAAAGAATCTTTCTTTTCATATTTTAAAATGTCTTAAGGGCAATTTATCGGCAAAATATGGCAAAGATTATAATTTTTTAATATGGTCATCAAGTTCATTTACAGTTTTAAATACATTATAAATTTTTTTAAAAACTACCATCATTCAGCATTATTTTGCAATATTTTCGCAATTACATTGATAATTCATAGAATGGTTTTGCGACTATCATGCATTGACGAATATTTGTTTTGCCAAAACGCCTAAATTATATAATTATTTATATAGACTAGAATTAAAAGTAGAAAATAATTCTAAGGGAAATTTCAAATCCATGTTATACTATAATAATTGTAAAATCTAATTTTTCTTAGAACGTCGTTTATGCCAGCAATGCGACAAGCTTGGTCTTGACGCAAGACTTGCGGTCAGCCATTATTAGTTCTTGGCTATCGCAATATTAGATGCAGGATGTTAGATTCATGGATTTAAATATGCATTTAACCGTGCAAAAATGCATGAAAATATAAAAATTAATCCGTTCGCTCTTTTTTATAAAGATGAACTGATTTAAACCTTTCCGAAAGATCAAGGCCTATATAAGGATATCAACATGACAACTGTAACCGTGGATACAACAAATTTCGAAAGCGACGTATTAAAGTCAAATGAGCCAGTTGTTGTGGATTTTTGGGCTGAATGGTGTCAACCATGTAAAATGATTGCTCCAGCTCTTGATGAGATTTCACAAGAATTAGAAGGCAAAGTCCGTATTGCCAAGATTAATATTGATGAAAACCCTGAACTCGCAACTCAATTTGGTGTTCGTTCTATTCCTACATTACTAATGTTCAAGGATGGCGAAGTGACATCAAATATGGTTGGTGCTGCTCCTAAAAGCCGTCTTGCTGATTGGATTAAATCATCGATTGCATAAAAATTGCAGTTAAAAGGCTGATTTTTTGCATATCATATTGTGCTAAGTGATTGGTCTTCATTAAAAATTAAATTCCATTGCAATCAATATTGCAATGGGATTTATTATTGTTATCACCATTAAACCAGTAAAATCTTTTTGCTATTTTGCAAATATAAGTTTTACTTTTTATCTTTCTTAGCGGTAAGCTTGTCAATATAGGCAAGAAATAGCGCGGAAACAATAAAGGTAATATGCAAAATAGTGTACCATTTAACATGGTTTTTATTAAAATCATAAGGCAGGTTGAGAAATATTTGCAGCAAATGGATAGAAGAAATTGCAATGATGGTCGAAGCAACCTTAACCTTTAATGAGCCAGCATCAATTGTGCCAAGCCAATGGACATCATTTTCGCCCTCATCAAAGCGGCTAACAAAATTTTCATAACCAGAGATAATGACCATTACCACAAGGCTAGCAATAAGCGCGGCATCAATAAGGCTTAGCATTTCAAGAATGGTTGCTTTTTCGTTCAAGATAAAGACGTGGCGAACGAATGAAAATAGCTCCTTTGCAAAAGAAAGCGCGTAAACTGCAAGGGCAAAGGCAAGCCCGACATAAAAAACAACCAGCAACCAGCGCGAGGCTAAAATAATTGCTTCAATTAATAATTCGATGCGCTTCATTATCTATCCCGTTTATTATGGCAATGAATGACCATTTCATTGCTTTTGTTTGATATTATATAAAATTTATCCACTCAATAGCGTTACAATATTTCCTACAAAAATTGAATTGACTTTTGCGTCACCTCAATTTGCTAAAACAAAAATTCATAGCACATAGCACTTCAGCAATAAATAGATGTGCCCTAAACCTATTTAATCAAAGTTCAATAAGCGTTCAAGATATTGGCGTTCCATTTCTGGGGTGAGATTGCCAAGGCGTTTCCTTATTTCATCCAAGATGCGTCGTGCTTTTTGAATATCACTTTCACTTGGAATAGCATTATCACCATGCTGGTTTTGCTCGCCGCCCATCTCGCGTCCCAATGGGTCAATCTGGCGGTCGTCATTGGGTGCGCCTTCACCTTTTTTCTTCAAAGCTTCGCGCATTTCAGCCATCATTTCCTGCGCACCATTACGCATGGCATCAAGAGCATCGGCTTGGCTTTGGGTTGACGATTCGCCATCTTCATTATCTAGCGCTTCCTGCGATTGCTCCATCGCTTGTCCCGCATCATCAAGACCCTCGCCTTGTTTCATGCCTTGCTTTTTTAAATCCTCTTGCAGATTTTTTAAATCACTGGATAAATCCTGTTGGCGCTTTTTCAAATCATCAAGATCTTTAGCAAAATCCTCGTCAGATTTTTCACCACGTTGATGTTCGCCAGTCATCTTATTGGTGTCATTAAGCATTTCTTGTTGACGGCGCATTAAATCCGATAATTTATCGATATTTTTCTGCATTTCTTGCTTTGCGCTATCTTTATTCTCGCCCTTACCACTACCACTGCCACCCTCACTTTGGGTGACTTGCATATTATCCATCATTTTTTCAAGTTCAGATAATAATTGCTCTGCCGCAGCACGATTTCCGGTTTTGGCAAGGTCTTCGAGTTCCTTTAACTTCTTTTGCAATTCATCTTCACTCAAGTCTTGCATTTGTTGACCGGGCTGTTGTTGCAATTTTTGGCCACTTTGCGCAAGCTCATCCATATAAGCGGACATGGCATTTTTCAACTCTGCCATCAAACGCTCAATCTCTTCTTGACTTGCACCATTACGCAACGCATCACGCAAGGCTTGCTGAGCAGCTTTTAGTCTTTGCGCTGCTGCGCTTAAGCTGCCACCTTCAACACCAACGGCAATATCCCATAAATAATCGGCAATATTGCGAAATTCTTCGTCATTATTAGCATTGGCAAGGCGACGCTTAACACTCGCAAGAGCTATCACCGTTGTGGCGTTCTTAATCGTATCTTTTGGACGAATTTGCACGGCATAAAGCATATCAAGAATATGATCTTTATTGGCAGTGTCAGCAATTAATAGGCCGCGCTGCTCAATCAGAGCGCGGGCAAGTGGATTGCCAAAACTGCGTTGCGGCAAAACCAACTCCTTAGGCTCACTTGATGCAATATTACCGGCCGCATCTTGTGCATGCAACGTCATATAAACCTTCGCGCCTGCCCAAGGATTTGCGGCAAAATCTTTCGATGTGCGAGTAATTCCCTTACCATTGCGCGGTAAAGTTAAAATAATATCAGGCACTGGGAAAAGCTGATGCCCTTTAGATAATGGGATCTTGCCCTCATCATCTTTTGCGAGTTCCATCGTTGCCCAAGCTTTAACCGCACCATAATCATCATCAATTTTATAGCTTAAATCAAGCAAACCATTAATTGCCCTTTTGGGATCACCATCCCAGCTAATGCGTGGTGGTTGGTCGGCAATTGCATTAAAATTCCAGCTTAAATCAGTATGCGGCCCAGTCAAGGAAAGCGTAACGGCTTTGCTTAATTGGACATCAAAGGCCATAACATCGTTATTATCATCGGCGTTCGCCGCAATGTCTTCACTTTTAGGCGTATTGTTACCATCATGCCAATTGGCAGTAAGTTTTAAGCGCGTATCAGCACTGCTAATACGCAAATTAACAATACTATTAATTGGCACATCAAACTGCCCGTCAGTTTCTGAAGATGTATTGTTTTCGATTAAATAAATCGGAGCGCGCCCAGTATATTCAGGCGGCGTAACCCACGCATCAACGCGCATATTGGACCAATCGGCATGTTTGCCAAAATAAAATGCATCATCAATGCGCCCAGAGGATGGACTAAAACTATAGGCAAAAGCAACAGCAAAACCCAAAACAATAATTGACCGCAAACCATAAGGATCTTGGCGCGGAATATTGGGAAATGGATAGCCACTTTGTAAATTATTTAAAGATTTAACCAAGCGTTGGCGATGTGCTTGCCACAATATTTGCGCAACTTTATCACTTGTTGGCGGTAGCGCATCATATTGCGCGAGAATTGGCTGAAAATTGAGCCCACTTGCTTCTTCAATACGTTTATCAACATCACCATGGCTGGGTGATTTAAATTTAAATAATTTTAGCAAGCACCAAAAGAGTAAACACGCAAAAATAAAGAGCATACCAAATTGCATGAGGCCGGAAGCCAATTTGAAAATGCCAAACCATGAAAGCGCAAAAAAGCTCAAAACCACTAAAATAATCGGCAAAATCAGCGGCCATAAGCGCTCAAAAATCATAATTGCAAAGGTCAGCCGGCGCACGCGCGCCAGTTTTGCTTGCCAATCCTGATTTTCAACTTTTGCGGTCATAATTCCATCCGTATGGCATGATTTCACCATGTAACATGGCTAAGAAGTATCAAAGTCAGTCTTTATACAAGTTTTTGTCTTAAGTTTGATTTAAAAAGACAAACATTATGCTTTTATTTTTTAAAGCTTATTTCTTGCTGCCGATAGAGGCAACATCAAAGACCTTATAGTGATGGAAAAACACCAGTTTAACAATAGGGATATTATTTAGCCGATATTCGCTATTTTACCCTTTGCCAATAGCAATGATAAGCTGCATGATAGGGGTAGACCGACAGGTTGCAAAGAAATTATTTCAAAATTAAACTCATATCATGTCGTTCAAATTAATAAGTACTCACCCTGACAGCGTATAGTTTTTGAAATTGCATTGCATTTTTATTTTATGATCGTCGATAAGTTATAATAATATCGAAAAAAGAGCGATAAAGACTTCATCACAAGAAAGCAGCCAAGGGCTTAGGGCGCTCTTTAAACGAGGGTTATTATGAGACAAATTACCTATTCTGTCATATTATTACTGTTTTCACTTTATTGCGTTAAGGCAGATCAACCCAGTAAGGAATATGACCAAACTACCCTTTGTGCTTTGAAGGTAAAGGCCAATCAAGGTGATTTAGCGGCCAGCCTTGAATTAGCTAAATTTTTGTATCAACCATTTCCCTTTGACTATTGGAATGTTACGAACATCAATTTTATGCGCAATAATGTAGATATACCGGAGGCCATAAAATATTTTAAAATGGCGAGCCAAAGCCCATATAAATATCTTGAAAATGATCCCATTTATAGAGAAACCACCTATCATCTGGCAATGCTTTATTTTATGGAAACACAGCAAAGCTTAAACGGTTATTTGCCTAATCAAGGCGTAGCTGACAAAAAATTATCAGATCAAGCAATTTATTGGGCAGAGCAATTGCGTATGATCGAACCCAATCAGGGAAATTTCCTTTTGGCGGAGCTATATAATATAGATGATCCTCAACTCAAAGACAGCGCCAAGTCTAAAATGTATTTAGCAAAAGCAGTTGATGGTAAATTTCCGCAAGCGTTACTTGTAAAAGCTTTTGCTGCCAATACTGGTTCTCAAAAAATAGAATTACCAAAAGAAGCTATCAAGCTTATCAACCTAGCTGCCAATACGGGAAACATACAGGCGATTCATATGAAGGCTGCTATAACAATAGAAGGTGATATAAAAACCTATGAAGAATGGAGAATGACACGCGACCAAGCTTTCGCTGTTATGCGAAAAAACGCTGAAAAGGGATACGTCCCTTCTATTCGTGCTCTCATAAAATATGACGACGAACAAAGGGAAAAATGGCAAGAAATCTATAATAAAATGTTATCTGATCAAGAGATCATCTGGCTATATTATCCGCCACTTACCGGTAGCAGTGATAAAACATTAAATAGCGATGAAACGGATTTAGTAAATAAAAGTGAAAAAGATAAGAGACGGCTTTATAAATCTTGCCCGTAGTAAGAAAACCACAATATTAATGGATGCAATGGCAGTGCTGCGGTAAAATATTTGGTGTTTCAAAAATTATAAAATTATCATAATTTATCTACCATATCGCGCATTTGCGTTTCATCCATTTCAAAAACAACAGGGCCATTAGTATAGATCAGCAAGCCTTTAAACTGCTTATTGGGATAAATTTCACCGAGCAATTTACGATAAAGCGCCATTTGTAAAATATATCCATCTGGCACTTCATTTATGCTATCTGGTACTTGGCCAGTTTTAAAGTCAGCAAAAACAACATGTGCGTCATCAACCACTAAACGGTCAATCTGGCCAGAAACAGGACGCGGTTTACCGCGCACATCAACAACGCCCATTAAGGCAACTTCAGCTTGGCTTTGCTGAGAAAAAAGCTGCTTGAATTGTGGATTATCCAATACATCGAAAATCATTTTTTCCATTTTTTGCCGTGACTTTTCGTCAAAATGGCCTGCTTGTTTAGCAAGATAATTTTGCGTGAGTGTGCGCCTTTTATCCTCTGCAACATCAGGTAAATATTGCAATAGACTATGGATAAGTGTTCCACGCTCTAAGCTCGTTGGCACTTGGCTTTGCGCAGTTTTTTGAAAAATTGGTGAAATGCTCATGCCATGAGGATCGATATTGGGCGCATCTTCAATCAAAATACTAGCTTTTGATGGTGATAATGGGCGCGGCAAGCCTTGTTCTGCTGGTGCGCGTTGCAAAAGATAATCGGGCATATCAAAATGCTGTATAACTTCTTCCACCACTTTTTCTTTATTATACATGCCAAGCTGCGGCGGTGTTATTTGATAGCGATAGGCGGTTATCCCGTCAACGGGCGAAGAAATTTCTACCATTTCATTTTGCAAGGCATCTTTTACAAGATCAAGCCATGTGCCTGTGGTTGGGCGGTTACTTTTATAGCCGCAAACAATCAAACGGTCTTCAGCTCTTGTCATGCCAACATAAAGCAAACGGCGATATTCTTCCGCAGCCCGTTGCTTAAGTCCATCAATAGCTTCACCAATTAAAGCGGTTTTATAATCACTTGATGGTTGCCACAATAAAACCGGCTCAATTGTTTGCCCTTTGGCTGTGCTATCCACCTCGATCAATTTTGGCTCGTGCTGGCTGTTCCAAATACGGCTGCCAGAATCAACAAGGAAAACCACTGCTGCTTCTAAACCCTTGGCCGCATGTACTGTCATGATACGCACTTCATTGCGGCTTTGATCCATTTCACGCTTAATTTCAGGCTGTGCCTCAGCTAAGGTTTCCAAAAATGCTTGTAGGCCCGGAAGTCCAGTTTTTTGCACAGCAAGCGTATAATCCATAAAAGCGTCAAGCACATCACTGGCTTCATTGCCAAGACGCGCTAAAATATCACGCCGCCCATGATGCTCACTTAAAATACGGCTATAAAATTCATAAACCGGAGTAATGTCAGCAAGGCCGCGCAATTCTTCCAATAAATCATAAGCGCGTTGATATTTGGAGTCATTGCCCGCTTGCTGTTCTAATGCGCGATAGAGTAGGTCATTGCGTTCTGCTGCAATTTTTAAAAGATCATTTTCATTCAATCCAAAAATTGGACTTTTTAACACTGCGGCCAATGATAGATCATCATAGGGCTGTAAAACAAACCGCCCCAAGGCAACAAGATCACGAACGGCAATATGATCAGCAAGGCGCAAACGATCCGCCCCTGCAACGGCAATATGCAAATTTTTAAGTTCACGAGAAAGCGCATGAACAAATTGGTCGCGTTTACGCACCAAGACCATAATATCACGCGGTGTAATCAAGCGGTTTTTGCCAGCAATAACCTCGCCATTATCAAGCCAATGCTTGATGGTTAAAGCCATTTGCCGCGCTAATTTAATAGCGGGAGCCGCCAATTGATCGACTGGCTCGCGCCAATCTTCCGGCTCACTTACCTCATCAGGCGTTAAGGCTTCCCAAACATCAACCTCGCCGGGTTCATCTTTTCGCACTGGCTCATGAATGGTCTTTTCATTTTCAGCACTTAAGCCTTGATAATTTTGTGGATGCTCAAAAACATGATCAACCGCGTTTAAAACATCAGCAGTTGAGCGGAAAGAAAAATCGAGCCGCAATTTTTTAAAACCAAGCTTGGCAGCAAGGGCGCGCTTTTCAACCGCACGGCCATTTTGGGCAAAGTCTTCAGGTATTGCCCCTTGGAAAGAATAAATGGATTGCTTTTCATCGCCCACCGCAAATAAGGTGCGCCGTTCATTGCGGGCAGTTGTGCCAGAAAAAAACTCTTCTGATAATAGCCGAATTATTTGCCATTGTGCTGGGCTCGTATCTTGCGCTTCATCAACCAAAATATGGTCAATACCGCGATCAAGCTTATATTGTACCCATTCGCCTGCGCCTTTGCGTTTAAGCATTGCAACGGTTTTATAGATAAGGTCATCAAAATCCAAAAAGCCACGGCGCTTTTTAAGGCGGTTATAAAGACTGTTTAAGGCGTCCACTAGCACATAGGCCGCTTGATTAAGCCCCACCAGATCAACCGCGCAAATGGCATCGATGAGCTGCAACACATGGTCATGCTTTTCGCCAAATTCATCTATTGCGTCTGGTGCGACAGCTTGAACGGCTTTGGTAAAAATTGTTTTTGGGCTGCGAGCCTTACCTTGACCAGTAAAATAAATATCATGAGCGAGATCTTTGAAATTTCGCCAATTGGTCTCATTTGCCAAAGCCTCGATGCGATCACAAAATTTTTCCATATTGCTGCCGCCAGCGCTTAAAAACAAAGCAATGCGGTCGGGCGAATAAAGAGCGGCTTCTTTTAAAGCATAGCTTAAATTTTCAAGATTATCGCTGGCTTTAACTCCAAAAATTTGACGAAAAAACTCAATTCCTTGTTCACGCCAACGTAAAAGTGGTTCGCTTAAGGATTGGCGTTTATATATTGCCTCACTCAATAAGCGATCTAGTCCAAACTCACCGACTGTTGATAAAATAAGATCAAAAGCTTGGCTTAATGCCTCATCATTACGCTTATAAGCAGTTTCAAGGATAAGGCGCTTTGCTTCGCCAATAAGGGCGATTTGGCGCATATCATCAATCATTTCAAAATGACCAGCAATATTGGCTTCAACGGGAAATTGATGCAAAAGTGCTTCACAAAAAGCGTGAATGGTTTGTATTTTTAAACCGCCCGGTGTTTCAAGCGCATGGGCAAATAATTTGCGTGCGGCTGTAATGCGCAATGCATCAGGCTTTTTATGCTCTAATTTTTGCAGTGCTTCGCCAAGTTCCTCGTCGCTAATGCGCGTCCACTGCGATAGGCGCGAAAAAATACGCGTTTGCATTACCGCCGCCGCCGCTTTGGTATAAGTAAGGCATAATATGCGTGATGGCGGAGTACCTGTAAGCAAGATACGAATGACACGCTCGGTCAAAACATGGGTTTTACCAGAACCAGCATTGGCCGACACCCATACACTGGTGTTGGGATCAGATGATTGCGCTTGTGCTTCCAAGGCTTTGGTGGGGATTTTGCCGGAAATTTTACTTGTTGCTTTCATGGCCTAACTCCCCAAATCATCGGTGTCTAGGCTGCTATCGCCGCTTGCAGACCATTCCCAAATGCGGGCAAGATGATCATAATCACCAACATAATTAACCAATGGCGGCATAGCACGCGATAAATAGCCTTGGTTTTCATCCAAATAAAGTAAGACCAATTGATGCAATCGCTGCCATGCAAGCTCGGATAGTTCCATAGCTGTTTTATCACCATCTTTTAAAATAGTTTGCGCTTCCACTTCGCCTTTGCCGGTTAAACGCACATAAATAAGATCAGTTGGTGCACTGTCTTTTTCACATTCACTAAAAGCACCGCGCCGCAATAAAGCTCCTTCAAGGGCTAATTGTGGTGCCATAAGGGTTGCGGCTTGTTTGATTGACGGGGTAGATCCTGTTTTAAAATCTAAAATTTCTGCGCCGCCATCATCTAGCATATCAATACGGTCGGCACGTCCTGAAAGGCTAATGCCGCTTCCATTAATCTCAACCGCGCGTGCTTTAATTTCTGGTAAGCGCTTGCGCGGTGATAAATTTTGTTCAAACGCAATAAGCTGCGGCATTAACATACGAAAACGCGGCCACCAAATCGCTTCAACATCAAGCGGTAATTGCATTTTATCAAATTCTTCACGGGCAATATCACTCAGCATATTGATCATTAATTCACTATCAAGCACTGGAACATGCTCGCTAAAACTTGCAACAATGGCATGATAAAGCGTACCGCGTTCTGCGACCGAAGGATCGCGAATAAGCGGATCAAGGGGTTTTAGCCGTAAAATTTTCTTGGCATAAATAGCATAAGGATCGCGGCGCAGTGTTTCGACTTCAGTTACTGAAAAATGTTTGGGCCGTAATTTTAATAAAGGTTTTGGATTTGGCCGCTCAATAAACGGCACGTCATCGGCTTCATCAAGCTTTCTTGCCCAATAAAGATATTTGGCACCGCGCGCGCGCAGTTTAATCATATCTGCTTGGCCTATCACCGTTTCAAGCCGCTGCAACCAGCGTGATGGCACTGATGGCGCATTATCCAATTTAACTGAACGGGTCATAATTACCCGCTCGCTGCCAAGGATCATTTGAAAATCATGGGCGGCAATACCGGTGCTGCGCTCTGGCGGATCAAGGGCAATAGTGGCTTTCATCGGCCGCGACATGAAAGGGTCATTACGGGTAGAACCCGGCCACACACCTTCATTAAGGCCACCAATCACCATAGTATCGACATTTTGCAAGCGCGATTCTAACGCACCCCAAATATAAAGCCGCGGGTGGCCACCTTGTAGCATACGCACACTAATTGTTGCACCAATTGCCGCAAAAACTTCTGGCCACTCTGCTGCTTGAAATGTAAGACCCGAGCGGTCAGCCACTAATTCTTGCATAAAATTGATAAGACCTTGCCCAGCTTCGCGATCATATAGTTTTTCAATCGTTCCATCTTCATCACGGCCGAAATTTTCAAAACTGGCAATAGTTGCTTCGACTGCTTGTAAGATGGTGACTTCCCCTTCCATCTTGGCAAAATCAGCAAGTGGTTTTGCAGCTTCCATCAAAAGACCAGCAAAACTTTGCGCTTCTTCAATTAATAAGGGATCAATCCGATCAAAATTATGGCTATCAAGCTCGGTCATTTTAAGCAAGCGTTCGGCAATAAAAGCAGGGCAATTGGCCAAAGATATGCGTCCTGTACCGCCACGCAGGGCGAAAAGCTCAAAGCGCTCAACCATGCGGCGTAATTGATGGCGTGGTTTACCAAGCCGCGTTAACGGATGCTTCAACAATGACAAAAATGCCACCGGATCACCGGGAGAGAAAATACAATCCAACAATAAGCGAATGAGCGCGGCAGGTTCCGTTTCACTTAATGGCTTGCCGCCAGAATCATCGGCATAAATGCCAAAGCGTTTTAATTCTGCCGCAACACGGCGGGCAAGATTTCTGTCACCAGTCACAAAGGCAGCGGTTTTATCAGGCTCATGGATGGCATCACGCAAAGCAACGGCAATGGTAACCGCTTCTTCACGCTCGCTTGCGGTTTCCACAAGTGAGAAATTAGCAAAAGCTTCTTCAACCAAATTTAAGTTGAGTTTTGACCACTGGTCGGTGGTCGCAGCAGGGCGAAAGGCTTGTGCAACAATATATTCTCTTGCGCGTTTGTCGATGCTGATCTCACCAATATGCTCAACGCTGTCACGCAATGCACCAATTTTTTGCAAGAGTAAATTCAAACCATATTGTGGATTACCAAAGATTGATGGATCGGAAATGGTATCACTTAAAGAATTCCAACTTTTGTCATCAAGGTCGCGATCAAGCCCCGGTAAAACCACCGCACCATTAGGCAAATGGGCAATGACTTTTAAAAGTTCTGCCGCTGCTGGAATAGAGCCCGTTGAGCCTGCCGCTATAACGGGGCCTTTGGGTGGATTATTTTTAAGGCTTAAAGCATGTTCGCGGATCATTTGATTGCGCCACCAAGCAGGATTAGACTGGCCGCGTTCTTTCAAAATTTCAGGCCAGCTTGCTGTGACGATGCTTAAAAAATCAAGCGTTACTTGCCACCATTCAGCAACAAGGTCGGGACAAATATCTTTAAGGCCTGCCCAATCTGCTTCATCAGTTTCTACTTGATCCATTAATTTAGCAAGATCTCCAGCAAACCAGATGGCATCAGCAGTATTGGCTGGAATAGTAATATCTTCACGGCCGAATAATTGGCGTAAATGCTGGGGTAGATTTTCACGCCATGGACGAATAAGGCGCGCTAATAATAATTGTCGTTCAATGGTAGAGATAGGCGGCGCTTTTTCCAATATTTTTTCGCCTGATAAAAGCGATAAAGGCCCCTCATCATCAACATCACCCAATGGGCGAATAATAGGCAAAAAACTGGCTGTTGTTTTATTTTTTTCGACAAAAGCGGCACGAAGCGCACGACCAGCACGGCGCGTTGGCACATAAATGGTAACATTGGCAAGGCTTAACGGATTATCAATCTTATCGCCGTCAAGCAATGTGCCATTGGTTAAGGCATCAACAAAGGTTGGAAGAAATGGCACGCCAGACGCAATTGAAAAAAGCCTAGGCTTTCGCATATCTTCACCTTTGAACTTTATAAATTATGCATTATTTTACATTAATAGATATGCAAAACAAGCAAACTATTATCTATGGCTTAGCGACCATATTTAACCTTGATGACGGCTTTTCATCAAATCTTCAACTACTTTAATCATATCCATTGTGCCAGCCGTATACCAATCGCCAAGAAGCGGCAGTCCGTAAAGTCGGTTATTGGCAATTGCCTTATCAAAATAATGGTTTAATGAATGGGGTTCAAGATTACCTCTATCCAATATTTGCGGATTAAGAATAAAGCAACCGGGATAAATAACCGAATTATCAACAAAAGCAGGCGCGCGCTTAAGTCTACTATCATCATCAATTAAAAAATCGCCTCGCTCATTGCCTGGCGCGGCAAGGCGCGGCACAACCAACATCGCCATATCCATTTTATCGCCATCAAAAAAATCGGCTAGCCGCAAAAGATTTGATTGGAGATAGTCAACCCAAAATGAATCCGAGTTCATGACAAAAAATGGCTGGTCACCTAATAGGGGTAATGCTTTGATTATACCGCCAGCTGAATCAAGCAATTGTTCGCGTTCATCGGAAATGATGATGTCCATACCATCAAATTTTTGCTGTGCGATATAATCTGCTATTTTTTCGCCAAGATAATGAATATTGACAATGACTTTTTTAATGCCTGCATTTTGCAATATCTGCAAATTGCGCAACAGCATCGGTTTGCCAAATATTTCTACCAAGGGTTTTGGCGTCGTAAGGGTCAACGGCCGCATACGTGTGCCAAATCCTGCAGCCAATATCATTGCAGTTTCAATCTTGGACATAATAGCCTTCACTTAATAATATTTTTTGTGTTTATTTAAACAACGTAAAGATATAAGGCAATATAATATCCAATAATCAATTGCATACATATGATCGGCAAATTATTTAAAAATCCGGTCATATTTACAGGAAATTTAACAGAGAATTTTGCGGCTTTTGCTATAAAAATAGAATATGTCCAAGCGAAATGGTGCCGGTGCTATCGTCTATTTTTTATGGTGCGGCAAAGTAATCAGCGCGTCCACGTTGCTCTTCATATGCCTCCCTTTGCTTTTTGGCAATTGGGCTGCCGCTTTTAGTATTCCCAGATAGCTCCGTACTATTTTTAGAAAAATCGGTTAGATTAGTCGGGGGGATACGTTCAATTTTTTTACGTGGGGCAACAACCTCTAATGACTGAGCATTTGGCACCTGCGGAGCGTTGATTACTTCAATGTGCTCATTGCCTTGGTCTAATAGCGATGGAACGGATTGCTCATTAAAGATTGCTTCAATTGCAGCTTTAACATAAAAGGCGAGTTTTTGCCGCCCGGCCGGCGTAAAAGCAATGCCGTCATTGGTACGCAAACGCGCTGTTTGCCCGTTCATATCATATCCGGAAAGCGCGAAACTCCCCTTGTCGTCGACAAATCCGCTCCATATGTCGACAAATTGACCATTTGTGTTACCAATAGCTGCGTTGTAATAGGCATTAAACCGGCCTGAACTTTGATGTAGTTGCAACTTACCAAAGCTAGGCAAGCCCACCCAAAGCCACGGCTTTTGTGTTGCCTCTAAATCCTTAGCGATAAGCGCAACCCTTTCTTGATAGATTTTATTCCAATCCTCACTATTAAATTCCAGCGTTTTTTTGTTTATTTTTATAGATTGACGATCATTGGCACCAATAACAAAGATTATGATATCTGCATTTTCTTCTGCAACGATTTTACTGATATTATCATGCCAATTATAATGATCTTCTCTTACCAAGCCTGAAGAGCCATCTGTCCGCTTTATTATTCTAAAATTGGAATTATCTGCATAAAGCTCGCTAAGTCCGTCACTCATTGCGCTAGCAACAAAATCGCCAATAAATAGAATTTTTTTTGCATCGGGAGATTTTTCAATCTGCGGCGTTACGATAGATGTTACAGCGATGGGCTTTGTTTTTTGTGGTGCTTTGTTGACCGGCTTTCGGCGCATAGGCTGGTTGTTATTTTTTGGTATAGCTTGTGGTGCGCTTTGCTTCGGGCCGAAAAGTAAATCAAATAATGTTTTTCTTTCTTGCGCGTGAGCCATGGATACAGTGTTTATTAGAACCAAACTTGGGATCCATAACAAGGCAACAAGCAATATCAAAAATCTGCTCTTATTAGTCATATTTCCCGCCGCCTCTTCAACATCGCACCTTATCAAAGTAATTAAAATGCTATTATAACCAAACGCCAAACATCTTTTCTAACCTTTTATCATCACAACTGCATAGAGAAAAGTCTTTATACTGCATAGCCGATAAAATAACACCAATCTCGCCAATGGCTAAATCTAACCAAAGACATTGGCGGTAGAAAAATCGTGCAGCGTCATTTTATGATAAAATGGTCTTGCCTAGCCAAGTATAAATTGTGGGGACTGGCATAGAAAAGGGTTAAGTATAATTATTTCATCCAACTTGGTAATAATTTAATCAAGTTCTGTGTTGAATGATGATTAAAACATCTCTCACACGCCTTTAAGTAAAGGTGAAAGGGCTTTTTTGGGAGCTATTTAAACGACGCATATGGCGCTTGGCTCCAGAAGTTTTTATTCCCATTGGTATAATTTCGATCATCCACAAAGATTTTTTCCCAAAGGTTTTGTATGGTTGATCCTCTCATGGTGAAACGCAGATACATCAAGAACATCATAAGCAGAAAAGCGTATTTCGATAAATAATGGAATCTAGTTTAGTTGATTGTATAATAATCGGTAAAAGCGTTTCAGTACGGGCATTTGGGATAAGAAAACCATGAACTTCCATTGCTTTTTGATGATCCCAAAACGGGTATTTTTCCGCCAGCTCCAAGCCCTCTTTTGCCTTTACACACTCCAATAAAATAACTCTCATCTAGTTTAATTTTACCGCACCTAAGCTCAGCCGCTTCGTGTTCAAGGTAGTAAGCTACTTCCGATTGCAGCTCGTGGACATAAAGGGGAGCTGTATTGCTGTTTACCCCTGCTAAAACCGCCGCTGAACCTCAAAAAAAAATATTTAGATAGGTTCAACTTGTTTTACTTGTGAAAGGCAACTTTTAAGCTGTAGCTTATCCATTTCACACCAGTAGTTTTTTAGCTATCGATGCCAGCCGCTAAAACTTTTAAGATAAGTAAACACTAATACTTTAGACCATAATTTGTGAATAATTTTTAGGTCATTGAGTCACCATCTAGATGCTCGGGTATTTCATTGAATTCGTATTTTTTTAAGAATACATTAAAATGCTCTTTTGACGCTTACATTGCATTTTCCAAAATGTCATTTGGCGCAGGTCAAAAGTTTTTAATTTCGCTCATATGATTTTCTTCATTAACAAATTAAGCAATAATGTAAGTTAGTATTTTTAGGGCAATTTTTAAAATACATTTTTTTGCGACAACCATTAAAATAACTGTCATCTAGTCGGATCTCACCTATAAATTGAGCCACCCAATCTTGTTAATTGACCACAATTAAATACAATAATTACGCAGAACACAAGCGATTGCATTAGGATGACAACCAACCGATTCTGCAGTTTTTACGGTTGAATTAGCAATGAAACCTCTCGTAACTTCTAATTGCTCATTTATTGTTATTGTACATTACCTTACATACATGGAAGGCACTACGTCAGATACATCCAGGTGTTAGCTGTAAAATGATTTTGCTTATTTTTCTTAGAATTGAATGATCAATATTGTTCAATTTTGTGTTAGCATAGTGCAACTTCTTCTAACTTGATGAGGGGATTGATCAAAATGCTTATCGAAACCTATACAAGCAATATGTGTTGCCTTTGTGGTTCACGATACCAATTGACGCACGAGCACAAAATTAAAGCTTCAGGCATCAAAAAAATTTTTGGTAAGGATCAAATGTTGATCGGGACGTTTGCGAATGCCGATGGTTACAGGATCGCACAGGGTCCAAAATCAAAGGAATTCCATTTTACAGTCCCGATTTGTGCTACATGTAACGGCAATTTAACCCAGCCAGCGGATCTTGCCTTTGACTATTTCCATAACGACTTAATGTCACTATATCATAAGTATGAAAATTTAAACGCTATTATAAATTGGCGAATCGCTTGTATTACCCCTTCGGCCGAACTAAATATGCAGCGCTATTTTGCAAAACTATTATGCTGCCATATTGCCCAAACTTGTGGTTTTTCTATACCCACATTGTCGGCCTTTGCCATTGGCAAATCGGATACATGCTCAATTAACATATTTATTAATTCGGACGAATATTGCCGAGTAATGGAACAAATACAATTTGCGTACCATGGTGGTCTCAGCATTTTGGTGGATCCACTTCACAGACAACCCACAGGTTTTACAAGTGCATTAATACTAGGGCCGTTAAAATACGAGTTTGAGGTCAATTACGGACTAGAATTGGGATACTATTTAGAAGTTTTAAACCCTAATTTTCATCAACATTGTTTAAAAGTTTACGACTACCAAAACGATTTTGCCTATCAAAGCGAATGATAGGTCAGTAACAGGATTTCAAGTAAAATTTAGCCTTTCAACCTAAATCCTATACCGCAAATCACAGGTAAAAACTAGACAAACCACCGTGGCACGGTTATTTTCTGCCCTGCATCTTTGCAAAGCATATTGAATATTACACTATCAATCACTCTGCTACGTTAATAAATTCCCCTAAGAAATCCAATACACCATAGAACTAGAGCGCAAAATACCGGACACTTGTATGATCTTGCCAATTTCTATGATTAGCGTCAAATTTTTTAAAAGAAAGTTTGTTTATTGCCTGGTTTTGCCCCCCATATCGATATATTATGAGCTTTTCGATAAAGCTATCGCACTTATACGCATTGCTCACCTATCACGTATAGGGTTGAAGTTATCATTGTTGATGGGAAGGTTAGGCGCTTTACTACGCCGTTATTTAGCTAACATTTCCACTTTAGCCTTTTAAACACCAAGGACCGCCAGACCGCTTCTTTTGGGGCTATGATATATGCTGTTTCTAATTTGATTGGATTTTGTTGAGCGGAGCTGATTTTGACGGACGACGATGATGTTATGTTTGTTTTTGGCGGGGGTATTTAGGCTTTTCGAGTGCAGATAGGATCTTTTCGCTAGTTAAGCGAGTGTAACCCTATATGTATAAACGCCAAAGACCGCTCTGAGGCGGTTATTACAATAGGTTTTAACACTGTTTATAAATTTTTGCTGGGGATTTGGTTGCGGGGGCAGGATTTGAACCTACGACCTTCAGGTTATGAGCCTGACGAGCTACCGGGCTGCTCCACCCCGCGTCACCTATAGACTTTGCTTGAAGTAATGATGTTGCTCGAGCAAAGGACCTTATCTGATTAAGCGTTTAGAACGGTTATTTAAGGAAGATCAGATAAGAATAAATACGGAGTTTTGATGGTGAAGAGATTATATTCATTCATGCATTTTGCAGACCTGGCAGCGACCTACTCTCCCGTGTCTTAAGACAAAGTACCATTGGCGCTGGAGCGTTTCACGGCCGAGTTCGAAATGGGATCGGGTGCAGCCGCTCCGCCATAACCACCAGGTCGGCGAAAGGCATGAACAAATTGAAGCTGGTTTTGATTTTCTGCTGTTTTATTAACTGGATATAGGTAATGGGAACGATCAAGCCGATTGAACGATTAGTATCAGTAAGCTTCATGTGTTACCACACTTCCACACCTGACCTATCAACGTGGTCGTCTTCCACGGTTCTCATGGGAATACTCGTTTTTAGGTGGGTTTCCCGCTTAGATGCCTTCAGCGGTTATCCCTTCCGTATATAGCTACCCTGCTATGCGGCTGGCGCCACAACAGGTCCACCAGAGATACGTCCATCCCGGTCCTCTCGTACTAGGGACAGATCCTATCAATATTCCTACACCCACGGCAGATAGGGACCGAACTGTCTCACGACGTTCTGAACCCAACTCACGTACCGCTTTAAATGGCGAACAGCCATACCCTTGGGACCTGCTCCAGCCCCAGGATGCGATGAGTCGACATCGAGGTGCCAAACAACCCCGTCGATATGGACTCTTGGGGGTCATCAGCCTGTTATCCCCGGCGTACCTTTTATCCGTTGAGCGATGGCCCTTCCACACGGGACCACCGGATCACTATGACCGTCTTTCGACTCTGCTCGACTTGTCAGTCTTACAGTCAGGCAGGCTTATGCCATTGCACTCAGCGAACGATTTCCGACCGTTCTGAGCCCACCATCGCGCGCCTCCGTTACTCTTTAGGAGGCGACCGCCCCAGTCAAACTACCCACCATACACGGTCCTGGTTCCGGATAACGGAACGCAGTTAGACATCCATGTAGATAAGGGTGGTATTTCAAGGAAGACTCCACAATGGCTGGCGCCACTGCTTCAAAGTCTACCACCTATCCTACACATGTCGACACGAATGCCAGTGTAAAGCTATAGTAAAGGTGCACGGGGTCTTTCCGTCTAACCGCAGGAACCCCGCATCTTCACGGGGAATTCAATTTCACTGAGTCTATGTTGGAGACAGCGGGGAAGTCGTTACGCCATTCGTGCAGGTCGGAACTTACCCGACAAGGAATTTCGCTACCTTAGGACCGTTATAGTTACGGCCGCCGTTTACTGGGGCTTCAATTCAATGCTTGCACATCTCCTCTTAACCTTCCAGCACCGGGCAGGCGTCAGACCCTATACGTCGTCTTGCGACTTCGCAGAGCCCTGTGTTTTTGGTAAACAGTCGCTACCCCCTGGTCTGTGCCACCCCCTAACGGTTGCCCGCTAAAGGGTCACGCTTCTTCCGAAGTTACGCGTGCAATTTGCCG